>DAHVRG010000214.1 GCA_027322565.1 Georgenia sp. | reverse complement strand
CTGCATCGACGCAGCGGACGACGCCTCGGACGCTCACGGAAACGGGGGCGCACCACGCGTTCCTCCTGCTCCGCGGCGGCTTCGCGCTCGCTCCGGTGCTGTTCGGGTTGGACAAGTTCGCCGGCGTCATGGTCGAGTGGGAGCGCTACCTGGCGCCCTGGGTCGACGGCCTCGTGCCGGGCACCGCGAGCCAGGCCATGATGGCCGTCGGCGTCGTCGAGGTCGCTGCGGGCATCCTCGTGGCACTGCGACCTCGCATCGGCGGGTACGTCGTCGCCGCCTGGCTGCTCGGAATCATCGTCAATCTCCTCAGCATGGGGGAGTATTACGACATCGCGCTGCGTGACTTCGGGCTGCTGCTGGCAGCGCTCGCCCTGGCGAGGCTGGCGGCCTCGACGGCGGCCCGGCGTCCGGAAGGCTGAGGCGCACGGGGAGCGAAGGAGCCGAGATGAGCCAGCCGAGGTCCGTCGTCGTCGTCGGTGGTGGTCTGGCCGCAGCCCGGGCCGCCGAAGGGCTGCGGGAGGAAGGCTTCGACGGACGCGTCGTCATCGTCGGTGCTGAGGACGAACGCCCCTACGAGCGACCCCCGCTGTCCAAGGGCTATCTGCTCGGCACCGACGAGCGGGAGAGCGTCTTCGCCCACCCCGCGGACTGGTACGTCCAGCACGACGTCGAGCTCGTCCTCCGGACGCGGGTCACCTCGGTCGACCTCGCCGCCCGGGCGGTCACCGTCCCGGGCGGCGAGCTCGCCTACGACGCCCTCCTCCTCGCCACCGGGGCGAGCCCCCGTCACCTGCCCGCCGCCCCGCCCGGTCGCCGGGTCGGCTACCTGCGGACGATCGGAGACAGCGAGCGGATCAAGGCCGAGCTCCGCCCCGACCGGAACGTCGCGATCATCGGCGGCGGGTGGGTTGGGTTGGAGGTGGCGGCCGCGGCGCGTTCCGCCGGCTGCCAGGTGGTCGTGCTCGAGGCCGCCGACCGACCCCTCCAGCGGGTCCTCGGCGCCGAGGTCGCCGACGTCTTCGCCTCGCTCCACACCTCCCACGGTGTCGACCTGTGGACCGGGGTGTCCGTCCAGGGGGTCAAGGAAGGACCCGACGGCGTCACCGTGCGGCTGGAGGACGGCACGTCCGTGAGGGCCGACTTCCTCCTCGTCGGTGTCGGTGCGCGCCCGAACACCGAGCTCGCCGAAGCCGCGGGCCTCGACGTGGACAACGGCGTCGTCGTCGACGCGTACCTGCGCACATCGCACCCCGACGTGCTGGCCGCCGGGGACGTCGCGCGGGCCCACCATCCCCGCCTGGACCGGCACATCCGGGTCGAGCATTGGGACAACGCCATCGGCCAGGGCCGGGCGGCGGCCCGGACGATCCTCGGGACGGGCGCCCCCTACGACCGGCTGCCGTACTTCTTCACCGACCAGTACGACGTCGGGATCGAGTACGTCGGCGACGTCGGGCCGGACGGGTACGACGACGTCGTCCTCCGCGGGGACGTCCCCGGGCGGGTGTTCACGGCGTTCTGGGTGCGCCGCGGCCGGGTCGTGGCCGGGATGCACATGAACGACTGGGACGCCATCGACGGTGTGCGCGCCGTGGTCGACGCGGGCGCAGTGGACCTGCGCGCGCTGCGGGAGGGCAGGGCACCCCTCGAGGAGCTGGCGGCCACGGCCGTCCGGCCCTCACCCTGAGACGCGGGCGCGGATCTCCTCGAGCCGGGCCACCGCCTCGGCGAGCTGCTCCTCGGCGGTGGCGCGGACGACGACGTTCGTCCCGCGGATGTCGCCGTCGCTGAACGGATAGGAGCCGATGCTGACGTCGGGCAGCCGCTCCGCGAGCTCGCGGAGCTGCGCCGAGACCCGGCTCTCGCCGACCTCGAAGCGCACCTCGCGGGAGCGGAGCGGGGTTCCGGTGGCCAGGGTGGGCAGGAGCGCGTCGAGCATCGCGATGAAGATGGACGGCACCCCGGCCATGACATGGACGTTGCCGATGGTGAACCCCGGCGCCCCGGAGCGGCTGTTGGCGATGAGGGTGGCGCCGTCCGGGACGCGCGCCATGCGAAGCTGCTCGGCGGTCACCGTGACGCCCCGGCGCGCCATGGCCTCCTCGAGCAGTGCGCGGGCGTCGTCGCGGACCTCGATCCCCACGCCGAAGGCCGCAGCGACGGCGTCGGCGGTGATGTCGTCGTGCGTGGGACCGATGCCGCCGGAGGTGAAGACGTAGGTGTAGCGCTCCCTCAGTGCGTCGAGGGCGTCGACGATGACGGCGTGGTCGTCGGGGACGACCCGGATCTCGCGCAGGTCGACACCGACGCGGCTGAGCTCGCCCGCGAGGTGGTGGGCGTTGGCGTCTCGGGTGCGGCCGGAGAGGATCCCGTCACCGATGACGAGCATGGCGGCGGTGGGGTTCGGCATGTCCACAGGGTGCTCGGGCCGTGCCGGTCGCACAATCCCGCGGGGTCCCGACGTGGGCGCCGGGACCCCACCGGTGGGAGTCGTCAGAACAGCACCCAGCATGCCAGGGTGCCGCCGAGGCCGAGCCACAGCCAGCCCGGGAGGCCGGCCGGGCGCCTCGGGGAACGACCCGTGAGCTCGCGCGACGCTCGGGAGACCGCGGGCCAGGTGGCGGCGATGAGGACGCCGCCGAGCACCGGCCCCCAGCCGGCGGACAACGCCCTGGTGAGCCAGGTGAGGGCAAGGACGGCCGCGCCGGGGACGAGGGCCACGACGACGAGGAACGTCACGAGCATCGAGGCCACCTGGGTCCGCTTCGGCCTGCGCTCGAGCGGGGCGAGGTCGGGATGGGTCTGCATGGGCACCTCCGTCACAGGTGATGGGACGCAAGAGGACAGGGGCGTGGCGGGGCGCGCCGACGGTCCGCGGCGTGGTGGTCGGACAGGGTCGGCGCCGGCGTCCTCGCCAGGCCTGCGGCAATTATCTCACGCGTCGGACAGCCGGCGGCGGAGGAAGGCGACCAGCCGGTCGAGCGCCGGGCCGGAGGCCCAGCACCAGCTCGGGAAGGAGAAGATCCCGTGGGGACTGTCGCGGTAGTGGGCGTGCGCAACGGGGACGCCGTCCCGCACCAGGGCCGCTGCGTACCGTTCCGTCTCCTCGCGGAGGTAGTCGTGGTCGGCAGTGAGGACGAACGCGGGCGGGAGCCCGGCGTGAGACTCGGCGAGCAGTGGGGAGACCGCGGGGTCGGCCGGGTCGCCGGCCCCGACGTAGGCCCTCGCGAGGTCCGGCAGGTCTCGCGGGCGCCCGAAGGGCCAGCTGACCGGCGCGTGCATGGAGGGCGCGGAGGGGGTGAGGTCGAAGGTGCCCTGCAGCAGGGCCTGCGCCCGGATTCCAGGACCTCCTCGCTCGCGGGCCCGGAGCGTGACAGCCGCGGCAAGGGTGGCCCCCGAGCTCTCACCCACGACGGCCAGACGGTCACCGTCACCCCCGAGGAGGGCGGCGTTCGCGGCTGCCCAGGCCGTCACGGCGTAGCAGTCCTCACCGGCGGCGGGGGCGGGGTCGGCCGGCGGACGTCGGTGGGCCGGGACGAGGACGACGGCGGGTAGGCGGGTGCACAGGCGGCTGGCGAGCCACGCCGAGTTGTCGGGGTGGCTGTAGGTGAAGCCCCCGCCCGGGACGGCCACGACGACGGGGAGGCCGCCGGCCCGGTGCCGCGGCCGGTAGACGCGGGTCGGGACGCTGCCCGCCGGTCCGGGGATGGCGCGCTCCGTCCCCGTTGCGTCCGGGTCGGGCCGACCGTTGAGGACGTGGCCGAGCCACGCCGGCCCGGTGTGCGCCTGGAGGACGCGGCGCTTGGCGGGGGAGATGGTGGCGTACGGCCCCACGGCGGTCCGCACGGCCCAGCCCAGCGCCCGCACCCGCCACGGCAGCGCCATGTCGAACGCCCCTCTCGCGTCCGCTCCCGACGCCTCGATCATAGACGCCGTGGGGCTCTCGACACGGCGGGACGTCGGTGCCACGATTGGCCCGGACTGCTCACCACCGGCGACACCGAAGCGCTGCGGCGGTCGCCCATCGAAGCCGCTCGGGCGCTGCTCCCGCGGCTCCTTCACCACCCGTCCTCACCCGTGAAGGACACGTCATGACCGCCACCACCCGTCCCGCAGCTCCCACCCGGCCGTCGCCCGACCCGTTGCGCCGCACCTCCCTGGCCGCGGGAGTGCTCTACCTCCTGACGTTCGTGTCGGTGCCCACCCTCATGGTGTTCCGTCCGGTCCAGGACGGTGCCCGCTACGTGCTCGGCGCCGGCAGTGAGGTCGGAGTGCTGTGGGGTTCGTTCGCCGAGGTCGTCGTCGCGCTGGCCTGTGTCGGCACGGCCGTCGTCCTCTTCCCGGTCGTCCGGCGGCAGAGCGAGACCGCAGCCCTCGGGTTCGTCGCCGCCCGCATCGTCGAGGGGAGCCTCATCCTCGTCGGCGTCGTCAGCATGCTCACCCTCACCTCGCTTCGCAGCGACGCCGGCGCCGGCCTGGACGAGGCCTCGCTCGTGACGGCGGGGACCACCCTGGTGACCACCTACGGCTGGACGTTCCTCCTCAGCCAGAGCCTCATGCCGGTGGTCAACGCGCTGTGCCTGGGCTACGTGCTGTACCGGTCCCGGCTCGTACCCCGGATCCTGCCGACCGTCGGCCTGGTCGGAGCGCCGCTGCTGCTCGCCTCCGACATCGTGGTCTTCTTCGGCGTCTACGACCGCCTCGCACCCGTCGCCGCCCTCGCCGCGCTCCCCATCGCCGCGTGGGAGCTTGCCCTCGGCGTGTACCTCGTCGTCCGCGGCTTCCGGCCGGAGGCGGTCGCGGCGCTCCCGGCAGGCGGGCAGGTCCGATGACGGCGGCGAAGGTCGACCTCAAGAAGACCCTCGACACGTACCGCGCACGGCGCGGGGAGTTCCGGCTCGTCGACGTGCCGGGGACGGCCTACCTCATGGTCGACGGCCACGGCGGCCCGAACACCGAGCCGGCCTTCGCCGCGGCCATCGAGGCGCTGTACCCCGTGGCCTACCGGGTGAAGTTCGCCAGCAAGGAGCTCGGGCGCGACTACGTCGTCCCGCCGCTCGAGGGCCTGTGGTGGGCCGAGAGCATGGAGGTCTTCACCTCGGCGCGCGACAAGTCGCGGTGGTCCTGGACGCTCATGCTCATGCTGCCGGAGTGGGTCGACACGGCCCTGGTCGACGCTGCGGTCCACGAGGTAGCACGCAAGGACCGGCCCGTACGGCTCGACGACGTCCGCCACGAC
>DAHVRG010000197.1 GCA_027322565.1 Georgenia sp. | reverse complement strand
AGCCCACTTCGTCACCGACAGCCCACTTCCCGGCGACAGCCCACTTCGTCGTCGACAGCTCAGTTCCCGGCGGACCTCGCACGCCGTCGGATCTCTCTGACGACAACCCGGCTCAGCGTGCCCAGTGGCCGAGCTCGATGTCCGCCCCCTCGAGCCGGACGTGGAGCCCATCGCTCTCGACCGCGATCCGTGTCGGCGCCAGGCCCTCCGGAAGGTCGGGCAGGGGGACGCGCAGCTGTTCGACCCCCTCGTTCAGCCGGGCGGTGACGTCCTGTGGGAGCGACGTGGTTCCGGTCATGACCTCGCGGACCTCCAGCCCGATCTCCTCGCCCCGAAGTACCGGCTCGAGGAGGACGCTGAGCTCGAACCCCGCGACCGAGACACTGAGCTGCAAGACATCCTCGGCCGTCTCCAGTCGAACCGGGTTTCCGGGCACGTAGCCGGACCCGTTCATGCCGGCCTCCAGCGTCGCCGCGGGAAGGGTCACGTTGATCTCCACCGTCTCGGCTCGGTACGGCTCTTCTGGACTCACCCCGCGGGCAGTGACGCGGGCGTCCCGCAGCTCGCGTCCGTCGGCTACCAGCACCGACGTCGTCCCCCGGACCTCGGCCAGGCGCTCGGCCAAGACCTGGGTGAGGAACGGGAACCCGTCGATGACGCCCTCGGCGTCGTCGGCGAGCTCGACCTGTTCCCGCGCCAGAGTGAGGAGCCGTTCCTCGGCGCGGGCGACGAGCAGCCGGTCGGCAACCGTCCCCCCCACCGCAAGGAGGACGAGAAGGACCAGGACGAGGGTAGCCAGGCGGCGCATCCCATCAGGCTACGGCTGAGGCTGGGGCCCCCACCGGGTGAGAGTCGGTGCGAGGCGTCGGGAAGTGAGCTGTCGCCGGGAAGTGAGCTCTCGGTGACGGAGGAAGGTGGGCTGTGGATGGCCATGTGAGCTGTCGGGGACTGGGGCTCGGCGGGTGGGGACGGTGCGGGGCTCCTACCGTGGACCCATGGCCGGCACGGAGCGGCCGGGGGCGCAGGAGTGGGTGCCCCCGGAGGGCGACCTCGATGCTCTGCGCGCCGCGGCGCCCGGGTGCCGCGGCTGTGAGCTCTGGGCGGACGCCACCCAGGTCGTCTTCTCCGCCGGCGGGCCCGGCGCCCGGCTCATGCTCGTCGGCGAGCAGCCCGGCGACCGGGAGGACCGGGAGGGAGAGCCGTTCGTCGGCCCCGCCGGGAGGGTCCTCGACCAGGCGCTCGAGGCTGCCGGCATCCCGGCGCACGACGTCTACCTCACCAACGCGGTGAAGCACTTCCGGTTCGAGGACCGGGGCAAGCGCCGTATCCACAAGAAGCCCGGGACCGCGCACATCACGGCCTGCCATCCGTGGCTGGCCGCGGAACGCGCGGTCGTGCGGCCCGCCGTCGTCGTATGTCTCGGCGCGACCGCCGCCCGCGCGGTCCTCGGCCGGCCGGTCAAGGTCGGCGAGGTGCGCGGCGAGCTGCTCAGCGAGGACGGCGGCCCCGTGCTCGTGACCACCCACCCCTCGGCGCTGCTGCGGCTGCGCGGCCGCGGCGGGTGGGACGCTGCCTTCGCCGAGCTGGTCGCCGACCTTCGTGCCGCCCACCGGGCGGCGGCGGGCTGACTGCTACGGTCGGGCTCACCACACCCGCGCGACTCCGGAGGCCCGATGCCCGTCACCGCTGCCGTGTCCAGCCACCTGCCCGCCACCGGGGTGGACGTCCTCTGGGTGGTCCTCGGGGCCGTCGCCGTCGTCGTCATCGGGGTCGGCGCCTTCGTGCTCAGCCGGCGCGGCGGCAAGTAGCCGCCCACTCAGCCGGACGCCCAGGCCCGGCGCAGCGGTGAGGAGTCCAGGTCGGCGAGGATCGCGGCAACCGAGTCGTAGACAGCCACCGCACCCGCGTCGGTGAGCTCGGCGGCGCTGATCCCACCCGTACGCACTCCGACGCACGGGACCCCGGCCCGGGCAGCGGCCTCGACGTCCCACACCGTGTCACCGACGAACACGGCCCGCTCGGCCGGCACCTGGACGGCGTCCAGCGCGGTCTGCACGAGGTCCGGGTCGGGCTTGGCGTCGTCGACGTCCTGCGCGGAGGTCACCGCGTGCACGGTGTCCGAGACGTCGAGGACCCGCTCGAGGATCTCCATCTCGTCGGGTGAGGCGGAGGAGGCCAGCACCACGCGCACGCCTCGCTCGACCAGCGCGTCGACCAGCTCCGGGACACCGGCGAACCGGCGCACCTCCGCGGCCGCCTGCTCGTAGTACGCCGAGTGCCGCTCCTTCACCGCCTCGCCGAGCTCGTCCAGCCGGTCACCGAGGATCTCGGCGAGGAGGAGGGCCCCGCCCATCCCGATCCTCCGGTGGATGCGCCAGGTGTCCACTGGGTGGCCCAGCTCGCGGAAAGCCCGGGCCCAGGCGAAGGCGTGGACGTAGTTGGAGTCGGCGAGGGTCCCGTCGATGTCGAGCAGGACGGCGCCGGGTGCGTCGGTCGGCATGGGGCGTTCGTACCGCAGCGACGCGACGCCCGCATCCCCGCCGCCCCGCCTACTCCTCGTCCTCCGCCTCGTCGGCGGCGTCCAGGCGGGTGCTCATGTCGGTGTACCAGGCCAGGGCGTCCATCCCCTCGAGCCCGAGCTCGGCGGCCACCGCGAGCAGCACCTGCTCGCGCTCGGCCTCCAAGGCGTCCCCGAGGGTGACGTCCGGGGCGGCGAGCGCCTGCTGCAGCCGCCGGGTGAACCACTCGGCCACCTCGACCGCGATGGGCGAGGCGTGCTGGGACGCCATGTGCTCGCCCTCGACGACGACGAGCTCGACCGCCTGCACCGCCTGCCGGGTGACCTCGAGGTCGTCCAGGCGGCTGCGCAGGTCCTCCGAGACCTCCTGGAGCGCCCGGGCACGGCCCTCCGCCCGGACGTGGTCGAGCAGCTCGGTGAGGTCGCTCTCCGGCGGCAGCCCGAGGCGCAGCTGGGCCCGACGCACCTCGCCCAGCCCGGGGATGGCGGCCACCGCGGCGTCGAACAGCGGCGTCACGGCCTCGACCGCGGCGCGGGCCCGGATGAGGTAGGCCTGCCGGACGCTCTCGCTCAGCCGCTCCCACGTCTCTCCGGCGGCGTCCCGCTGCGCCAGCCGGCGCGCCGCCTCCGGGACCGCCTGCTCGACGACCACGCCGAGCACGTCGGGTGCACCGTCGGCGACGTCCTCCCACGACTCCACGGGCTCGCCGAGGAGCTCGGCACGCAGCCGGGCGCGCTCCTGCCGCAGCCAGTGGATCTGCCGCTGCGCCGCGGACAGCGCGCGGGCGAGCTCGACCTCGACCGAGCCCTCGGCTCGGGCGAGGAGCTCGTCCTGGTCCGGCGCGCCGTCGTCGACCCCCATGGACCCACGCTAGCGGCAGCGGCGTGCTCCCTCACGCGGCGGGCGGACGCGTGTCTCCGGGACGTCGGCACCGGTGACGTGCCACCGGACGGTCGGGGAAGGCTCCCGGTCGCGGCGCTCCGGGCGCCCCGCTACGGTGCGAGAGCGGCCCGCCGGGGGTGCCCGCCCCCGGCCTCTCTCTGACCTGCGGGGGGCACCGTCATGGACGCCGAAGAGATCATGGAGCAGTGGAGCCAGACCCTCGGTGCGGGGCCGCTCCTCCTCATCGCGGCGGGGGCGATCGCCCTCATCCTCGTGCTCGTCATCGTCTTCAAGCTGCACGCCTTCCTCACCCTCGTCCTCGTCTCGCTCCTGACGGCGTTCGTCACCGGCATCCCGGTGGCTGCGCTGGTCTCCTCGCTCGTCGGTGCGTTCGGCGGCACGCTCGGCTCGGTCGCCCTGCTCATCGCCCTCGGCGCGATGCTGGGCAAGCTCATCGAGCACAGCGGCGGGGCGCGCGTGCTGTCGGAGAAGATGGTGTCCGTCTTCGGGGAGAAGCGGGCCCCGCTCGGGCTCGGCCTGGCGTCCCTCGCCTTCGGCTTCCCGATCTTCTTCGACGCCGGGCTCGTCGTCATGCTGCCGATCATCTTCGCCGTCGCCCGCCGGCTGGGGAACAACGTCCTGCTCTACGGGCTGCCCGCGGCGACGGCGTTCTCGGTCATGCACGTCTTCGTCCCACCGCACCCGGGCCCGGTCGCGGCGACCGAGCTCTACGAGGCGAACATCGGCCTCGTCCTGCTCGTCGCGATCATCCTCGCCTTCCCCATCTGGTACCTCACCGGGTACCTGTGGGGCATCTTCGTCGGTCGGCGGGTCATCCTGCCCGTGCCGGCCCTGTTCGGCAGCGTCGACGACGACGTCCAGGTCAACCCGCCCAGCGTGGGAACCGTCGTCGGGATCCTGCTCCTGCCCCTCGTGCTCATCTTCCTCAACACCGGGCTGGACTTCCTCGACACCGCCGGCGTGGTCGACGACGCCGAGACGTGGGTGCAGGTGCTCATGTCCCTCGGCACCGCCCCCGTCGCCCTCCTCATCTCCGTGCTCGTGGCTCTCCTCGTCCTCGGCCACCGCCGCGGCGAGAACGGCACCGCGCTGGAGAAGATCGTCGACTCCGCCCTCGGGCCCGTCGCCTCGGTCATCCTCATCACCGGCGCCGGCGGCATGTTCGGCGGTGTCCTGCGGCTCTCGGGCATCGGTGACGCCCTGTCCGACGTCCTCGGCGACCTCGGGGTCCCGGTCATCCTTGCCGCCTGGCTGATCGCCGTCGTCCTGCGCGTGGCCCAGGGCTCGGCGACCGTCGCGCTCGTCACGGCGGTCGGGCTCATGGCCCCGGCCGTGACGACCGGCGGCTACAGCGAGCTGCAGGTCGTCGCCATCACGCTCGCGACGGCGGCCGGCTCCGTCTTCGCCAGCCACGTCAACGACTCGGGCTTCTGGCTCGTCGGCCGGCTCATGGGGATGGACGTCAAGACCACCTTGAAGACGTGGACCGTCCAGCAGACCCTGCAGTCGGTGGTCGGGTTCCTCTTCACCCTCGCCGTCTTCGCCATCTTCTGACCCGGGAGGCACCGCCGTGGCCCTCTTCGACATCACCGGCCGGCTCGCGCTCGTCACCGGCTCCTCCCGCGGCCTCGGGCTGGCGCTCGCCGAGGGCCTGGCCCGGCACGGCGCCCGCGTGGTCCTCCACAGCCGTGACTCGCAGGCGCTGGCGGGTGCCCGCGAGCAGGTCGCCGCGGCCGGGGGCGGGGACGTCCCGACCGTCTCCTTCGACGTCACCGACGCCGGCGCGGTCCGGGACGGGGTCGGGGCGCTCGTCGCCGAGCACGGGGTGCCGGACATCCTCGTCAACAACGCCGGGATCCAGCGGCGGGCGCCGTTCAACGACTTCGACCCCGCGGACTGGGACGCGATCGTCGCCGCGAACCTCAGCAGCGTGTTCTACGTGTCGCAGCAGGTCACCCGCGGCATGGCCGAGCGCGGCTCCGGCAAGGTGGTGAACATCGGCTCGGTCCAGTCGCTCCTCGCCCG
>DAHVRG010000191.1 GCA_027322565.1 Georgenia sp. | reverse complement strand
CGCTGACCTCGGCCGCCATGGGACGCAGCGCAGCGGTGTCGGTCCGGATCTGGTAGTTGCCAGAGCTGTCGGTGACTGTCGTGCCGACCGGCGTGAGCTCGAACTTGAACCCGACCTCGGCCGGGATCTTGGATGGGTAGGCGTAGGCGGTGACCGGGACACCGCGCGCGGGCAGCCCGTTGGAGTCGGTGATGCGTCCCGCAGCGAGAACGGATCGGGCATCGATGGTCACCGCTCCTGCGAGGGGTGAGGTGACCTCTGTGTCGATGGGCAGCTCGATTCCGTCGAGTGCGTGGCTTGGTGCAGCGATGCTGACTGACGCCAGCGCTAGGGCGGTCGCGGAGGCGACCGAGAATGTACGAGGACTCATGGCAGAACCGCCGTCTGCAGCCAGGCCAGACCACCTTGTCCGTAGAACCTGGGTGCGTAGCGAGAAGGTAACGGCCGCGGCCGCGGATCCACCATGCTGCTTTCGGATGATTGGGGGCTGCGGGGCGCCTGGTGACGCCTGCGCCCGTTGCCCGCTCGGTGGACTCCTAGGGCCGGCGGGAAGCTGCCTTACCGTGGGCGGCGCGCATGCCGTCACGGATGGCGGCCCGGGCGCGCACGTCGTCCTCGTTGTAGGCCAAGATCCGCTGGGTGAGCTCGGCCCGCTGCTCGGGGTCGGTGGTCTCCCGCGCCAGCAGCAGCCAGTCCTGGGACTGCAGCCCGCCGGGGTCCTCATCGCGCCACTGGAACCCGAAGTGCGGGGCGACCCGCTTGATGGACAGGTCCCACGCTCCGGTGAAGTTCTCCTTCACGACGTTGACGCTCGAGGACGTCGCCGGCCACGCCCACATGAGCCCGCGGACGCTCGAGCGGCGGTTCCGCGCCGAGACCGGGGACACGCTGGGCGGGTGGCTTGCGCGCCGCCACGTGGAGCATGCGCGGACGCTGCTCGAGGAGACCGACCTCAGCATCCTCCAGGTCGCCCATGACTCCGGGTTCGGCTCGGCCGAGTCCCCGCGCCGCCACTTCGTCAACCGAGTGGGAACCAGCCCCCGCGCGTACCGGGAGGTGTTCCGCGGCCGGCGCTCGCCCGTGCCAGATGCCACGCCGGTGGGTACGTGACACCACCCCGCCGGGGCCACCGCCGCAGGCCTCGCCGCTTCCGCCGGCCGAGCACCCCGCAGTTCCTCCTTGACACCCCCCGCGGGGACCAGAAGACTCCGGATCGTATACGACGTCGCCAACGCTGAGGAGCCGTGGCGTCAATGGCCACCGACCCGATCACCGCTGAGCTGGGCCACCGACCGGGCAAGGTCATCGCCGTCCACCTCAGCTACCGCTCCCGTGCAGAGCAGCGCGGACGCGTCCCACAGCACCCCTCCTACTTCCTCAAGACGGTGTCCTCCCTCACCGGCTCCGGTGAGGTGGCCCGCCCCGCCGGCACCGAGCTGCTCGGCTTCGAGGGCGAGATCGCCGTCGTCATCGGCACCCCGGCCCGCAACGTCTCCCCCGCGGACGCGTGGGCCCACATCGGCTGGGTCACCGCCGCCAACGACCTCGGCCTGCACGACCTGCGCTACGCCGACAAGGGCGCGAACGTCCGCTCCAAGGGCGGGGACCGCTACACCCCGGTCGGCCCGCGCCTGCTCGACACCGCCACGGTGGACCCGAGGCGGCTCGGCGTGCGCACCTGGCTGGACGACGAGCTCGTCCAGGACGACTCCACCGAGGGCCTGCTCTTCGACTTCGGCCTGATGGTCGCCGACCTCTCGCGGGTGATGACCCTCGAGCGCGGCGACGTCATCCTCACCGGCACCCCCGCCGGTGCCTCGGTCGCCCAGCCCGGCCGGCGCGTCGCCGTCGAGGTCTACTCGCTCGACGACCCGTCCGTGACGACGGGACGCCTGGAGACCGCCGTCGTCGAGGGACCTGCCCTGGCCGGGTGGGGCAGCCCCCCGCGGGTGGACGACGCCCAGCGCGCCGACGCCTCGGGCCGGCCGACGGAGCCGGCCGAGCAGCCCTTCGTGCTCACCGCGGAGCTTCGCGAGCGCCTGTCCGGGGTCGCCGTCGCCACCCTGTCCGCACAGCTGCGCAGACGCGGCTACGACACCGTCTCCATCGACGGCGTCCGGCCGCTCGTCCCCGGCCGCGGCCTGGTCGGCACGGCGCGCACCCTGCGCTTCGTGCCCTACCGCAAGGACCTCTTCGCCGCGCACGGTGGCGGGTTCAACGCCCAGAAGCAGGCGGTCGACTCGGTGGGCGAGGGCGAGGTCCTCGTCATGGAGGCCCGCGGCGACGCCACCGCCGGCACCCTCGGCGACGTCCTCGCGCTGCGTGCCAAGGTTCGCGGTGCCGCCGGAATCATCACCGACGGCGCGGTGCGTGACGCCGTCCCGGTCGCCGAGGTCGGCCTTCCGGTGTACTCCGCCGGGACGCACCCCGCGGTGCTCGGTCGCCGGCACGTGCCGTGGGAGACGGACGTGACGATCTCCTGAGGCGGTGCCACCGTCCAGCCCGGGGACGTCGTCGTCGCGGACGACGACGGCGCGGTCGTCATCCCGCCGGCGCTCGTCGTCGAGGTGCTCGAGGCCGCCGAGGCGCACGAGGAGGAGGATGCGTTCGTCCTCGAGATGGTCGGCCAGGGCGAGTCGGTCGACGGCCTGTTCCCGATGAACGCCGCCTGGCGCGAGCGGTTCGGCCAGTGGCGGGCCACCCGCCGCACCTGACCCGCAGCTCTCCCGCCGCCCCGCCCGCCCCCGCTCTTCACCGACAGCTCACTTTCCGGCGAGAGCTCAGTTCCCGGCGGCAGGTCACCTGCACCGACAGCTCACTCTCCGGCGACAGCTCACGTGGCGCGCTTCGGCGGTGGACCGACCGCGGCGAGCGGACACATGGGTCGGCCTCTCGGTGGAGGGAGCCACCCTCGACCGAGAGGCCGGTGCACAAGTCTGATGTCCGTCGACCGGTGCGCGTCGGGCCCGCGGGCCCTACGTGTCCATGTGCAAGGTCGCCTCACCTCCTCATCCGCCCGTACACGTTCGCGCCGGAACTCGCCGGCACGACGATGGCGTGCACGT
>DAHVRG010000165.1 GCA_027322565.1 Georgenia sp. | reverse complement strand
GCTCGTCGGGCCGGGTCTCGCGGCCGGTGCCCCGGCGGGCGACGTCGTCGTCCCGGTCCGGCTGGCGGACGCGGCGGTCGCCCGGACGCTGCGGCCCGGGGACCGGGTCGATCTGCTGTCCGCGGCCGCCGACGCCGCGGCGAGTGCCGGTGGGGCCGAGGTGGTGGCCGCCGGCGCGCTCGTCGTCGCGCGGGACGAGCCCGGCGGCGGTGGGGGACTGCTCGGCCCGGAGGAGACCGCGGCGCTCCTCTACGTGGCGGTGCCGCGTGCGAGCGCGCCGGGCCTCGTCGGCGCGAGTGCGTGGGCGCCGCTTCGGGTGGTGCTGCCCTGACGCCGGGCCGCGGACGTGGCCGCCGCGACCGACCGCCGGCGCGCTCGGAGGAGGGGAGGTCACGCGGCGTCGGTGGGACCGGCCGCCGGGCCGCCCGGTCAGCGCGTGCTCTGCGCCCGGAGGAGGTCGCGGATCTCCTGGAGCAGCAGGACGTCCTCCGCCGGGGCCTCCGGCTCGGGCTCCTGCCCGTGCTTGCGCCGCTCCTGGTACTTGTTCATCGGCAGCACGAAGATGAAGTAGACGACGGCAGCCGTGATGAGGAAGACGATGATCGCGTTGATGATCGCGGCGAGGTCGACGAACGTGTCGGCGCGCCCGGAGATGAGATGGAAGCCCAGCCCGTCGACGTTCGCGCCGCCGGCCGCGTTGAGGACGGGGGTGATGATGCTCGAGACGACCGTGTCGACGATCGCGGCGAACGCCGCGCCGATGACCACGGCGACGGCGAGGTCGATGACGTTCCCGCGCATGATGAACTCGCGAAATCCCTTGAGCACGGCTGCTCCTCTCTCGTGTGGCCCCACGGCGGGCCGGGCAAGGGGAACAGTAGCGCGCCTGTGTCCTGCGTCACCCCCAGTGGGGTGGCCGGTCGCGCAGGTAGCGAGCGTCGTCGGACCCCTCGGGCAGCTCGCCCCACGCCTCGTCGGTGTCCTCCGCGGCGCGGGTGGGCAGCGCCGGTGAGGCGTCCGCCGGGGTGGAAGCCGTGGCGGGCCGGAGCGCCCCGGCGGGCGGCGGAGCCTCGTCACGGGGCGGCGGCGCGACCGGCTCGGACGGCGTGAGCTGCCCCTCCTCGCTCGGCCCCAGCCGGGTGGTGGGGGCGACGACGCGGCGGTGCCGCCCTCGGCGGGTCATCCCCGGCGGGCGGCGACGGCGCGGAGCACCCCGTCGACCGCGACCCCGCGGCGGGTCAGACCGAGCTCCTCGCGCAGCGCCTCGACCAGCGCGTCCTCGTCGCGGGCCACGCCGTCGGAGGCGATCCACTCGGCGAGGTCGTCGAGCTGGTCGTCGGAGTAGGCCCCGATCGGCTGCCCCGGCGTGACCGGAGGCCGGGGGCCGCGCTCGCGGGGTGCGACGTCCACGTCGGCCTCGGCGTCTGCCCCGACGGGAGTGTCGGCGGCCGCGTCCTCGAGCTCGGCCGGGGGCGCGGCCGCCGCCGGCCGGGCACGGCCGGCGGAGCGGCGCTCGCCGACGACGTCGAGCACGAGGGACAGGATCGTCTGGGCCTCGCGCTGGGGGTCGGTGAAGACTGCGGTGGAGTACGCCATGTGCACCCGCCAGCCGCGCGAGACGAGCCGCTGCACCCAGTGCCGCTCCCGGCGCCGCAGGTTCGCCTCGGCGACGTAGGCGGCGTCGTCGGTGAGCACCGCGACGAGGAGCTCACCCGGCAGGTCCGGGTGGCCGATGGCGAGCGGGATCCGGACGCCGCCCTCGACGCCGTACTGCGGCACGACGGTCAGGCCGAGCCGCCACAGCCGCTCGGCAAGGTCGACGAGCAACGGGTCGGGGGCCGCGCCGGCGGGGGTCGTGTGGTCGGACCCCTGCGGTGCGGCGGCCCAGTCGATGAGGTCGGCGAGGAACAGTGGACCGGGCTGGTGGAGCCGCTCCCGGTCGATCTCCCCCGGCCCGATGCACGAGACGACGACGAGTCGCTCCCGCACGGCATCCAGCGCGTCGATGAGGCACGCCTTGCCGTCCGGGCCGCTCACCGCGCCGAAGTTGTGGAGCACCCGCCCGTGCGGCGTCTTCGCGTACCCCAGGGTGAGGACGACGGTGTCGCGGCGCAGCCCGCCGGCACCGTCGGCGTCGACGACGACGAACGGCTCCTCCCTGTCGGCGGCGAAGAACTCGGCGACCGCGGCGCTGCCGGTCACCGCCGAGATCACCGCCTCGCGGACCCGGTCGGCGTGCCGCGCGTTGAGCGCGATGACGGCCAGGGAGCGCTCCGGCGTCGAGAGCGCGTGGTCGATGACGAGGTCGACGACGCGGTCGACCTCGGCCTGGACGCTCTCGACGGCGTCGGCGCCGGGCGCCGGCATCCCGAAGCCCTCGACGAGGTCGAGCGTGATCCGGTCTGGCGCGGGCGGGCCCGGGACCGGACGGATGACGTCCGCGTAGCCGTGCGCGGCGAGGAAGGCGGCGATCGACTCCTCCCGCTCGGCGCGGTCGGTGGGCAGCGTGAGGCCGGGCAGGAGCGGGGCGAGCTCGCCGACCAGCCCCTCGCCGCCGCGGCGCGAGTCACCGACGAGGACGACCTGGCGACCGCGGGTGACCGCGCCGACCGCCTGCTCGGTGGGCAGGTGGTGGACGCCGTCGAGGATGACGAGGTCGACGCACCGGGTCGGCGGGAGCAGCTGGGGCACGAGGACCGGGGGCACGACCCAGCCGGGCCGGATCGCCCCGACGAGCTCGGGGTGGCGGGCGTAGATGCGGCGCAGGTCGGCACCCCGCCCGGCGGCGAGCTCCCGCTCGAGCTGGGCGGCCTCCTCCTGCCGGTCGCGCACGAGGTGCTCCAGGCGCCGGACGACCGCGCGGCGCACGGGGGCGGGAAGGGTCTCCACGTGCTCGGCGTCGAGCTCCCGGAACCGTTCGGCGAGCGCGACGAGCGCGGGGCCGTCGTACCCGGCCAGCGCGGGGTCGGTGCGGAGGATCTCCTCCAGGACTGAGGTCCACCAGGCGAGGTCGAGCTCGGCGGGGGCGAGTGCGGCGGGGACCCGGCGGTCGCGCAGGTCCTCGACGAGCTCACCGAGGCCGAGCGTCTCGAGCTCCGCGACGACGGCGGAGCGCTCGGGCATGAGACGCAGCGCCTCGCCGTCGTTCCCGAGCGCCGTCATGAGCTCGGCGAGCTCGGTGAGCGGCAGGTCGAGCAGGTCCGGCTTCCCGGCGCCGCTGCCGACGACGTCCTGGAGGGCGATGACGTCCTGCTCGACGGCCTCGGCGTGCCGGGCGAGTGTGGACAGGCCCTCGGGCAGCCGCGGCCAGCCGCCGCCGGGGCAGTGCCGGCGCCAGACGTCGCGCTGCTTCTGGACGTGGACGAGCTCGGCGTGGAGGTCGGCGACCGGGCGCCCTGGCCGCAGCAGGTCCCTCGCCTGCTTGCGCAGCCGGCGGCGGGTGCTGCCCGGCATCGTCACGCCGTGCTCCTTGCGCCAGGCGCGGGTGGCGGTGGCGACGACCATGTCGGCGGCGGAGCGCTCGAAGATCTGAGGGACGAAGACGTCGAGGGCGAGCCGGACGCCGTCGAGCATCTGCAGCTGCTCGAGCCACTCGCGCAGCGTGCCCGCCGTCGTCAGGCCGGTCTCTCGGGTGGTGCGCTCGACGGCGTCGAGCACCTTGGGCAGCTCGACCGCGCCGAGGCGCTGCGTGCGTTCGAGCGCGGCCCTGGCCGCGTCGGCGCTCTCGAGCCGGGCGCCGTACCAGGGCGTGTCGTGGGGCCGCAGCTCGAAGGCACCGAGGCTGGCGGCCCGGACGAGCCGCTCGCGGGCGTGCTCCCGCCGTTCGCCGACGAGCGCACGGACGGTCTCGGGGGCGAGCCGCACCTGGGTGCGGGGCCCGGGGCGGGCGGCGGTCAGCTCCGCCAGCGCCTGCAGGGCGGCGTGCGCGGAGCAGCCCCACGGCTCGCGCACCGTGTGCAGTGCCTCGACGTAGCCGGAGAGGCGGCGGCGGACGTCGACGAGCTCGGCCCGCACCGCCCGGACGGCCTCCACCGGGGTGGGCGGCGCGACGGCGTGGAGCCCGGTGCGCAGCTCCTCGGGTGCGCCGGCCCGCCAGCCCGGGTCGGTGGCGAGGTCGAGGACGAGCTCGCGCAGCCCGAGGCGGTCGAGCTCCTCGACGAGGGCACGCCCGACCCGGCGGGTGCCGGGGACGTAGAGCACCCGCCGTCCGGAGGCGACGGCGTCGGCGAGCACCGCGGCGAGGGTGGCGGGGACGTCAGCGCCCGGGGGTGCGTCGATGAACAGGTCGGTGCCGGAGGTGACGGCGTCGACGACCCGCTGCTGGTCGGGGTCGAGGTCTCCCACGCCCCGCTCGGTCTGCGGCGCGCGGTCCGGGCCGACGGGCTCGGGCAGCGGTCGGGCGAGGGCCTGGCGTGCCTCCTCGACCCCGGCGAGCGCGGCGACGACGTCGTGCGCGACGAGGTCGTCGTGCATGGCCTCGAGGTCGTCGACGAGCACCTGCCCGGGGTGGACGAACGGGCCGATGAGGACGCGGTCGTCGAGGGTGAAGTCCGGCAGGTGCTGCTCCCCGAGGAGGGTGAGCCGGGCGAGGGCGGCGCGCGGCGAGAAGCCGTCGGTGGTGAGCGCGCCGGCGGCCAGCGCGTGGGCGTCGACGCTCACCCCGCGCGCCCGCAGGGCCCGGACGAGCACCGAGTTGACGTCGACGGCCGGCTCGAGCTGGAGGTCGAGGTCGGCCACCTGGCCCCCGCGCGGGGTGAGGCGCACCGGGCGCAGGAGCACCGGCGCCCGGACGGTGCGGGGCTCGGGGACGGCGGCGTCCGTGGCGTCCGGGTCGTCCTCGGCGGTGGGCGCGGGCGCCGGAGGCGGGGTCTCGGTCCAGGTGGCGATGCCGGCCGCGAGGTACGTCGGCGCGATGCCGTAGCGCTGGGCGAGCTCGTCGGTGCGGGCGACGACCGTCCGGGCCGCCCGGCGGGCGGCGACGAGGGCACCGCCCTCACGCACGAGGTTCGACAGCCGGGTGGCCCGGCCGGCGTAGAGCTGGGCGATCCCGGAGGGGTGGGCGGCGGTGAGGTCGATGACCGCCTCCCCGAGGAGGGAGACGTCGGACAGCGCGCTCGCCCCGCTCAGGGCGATGAGCCGGTCGCGCCACTCCTGGGCGGCGTCCTCGACGGCGCGCTCGCGCGGGGTGCGGGTGGTGGCGACCTCGTCGACAGACTCGTCGTCGTCTCGACGGGCGGCGAGCCCGACGGGTCCCTGCCCCCCGCCGCGGCGTGGTGCCGCCGGAGGGCGGGCGAAGAGTGCTGAAGGGGCCATTCGCCCACGCTAACCAGCGGGAGCCCGTCGACCGGCGCGACCCGCCGCGTGCCGGATGAGATTCCGGCCCCAGGGAATGAGATAGGGCGTGACGCACACGGGGGGCAGGCGTCACGCCCTACGAGAAGAGAGCATGTCGCACTTTCGTGCCAGATGCAAGTCCGGCAGTTCCGGTGTGTCTGGTACGGAAGTCGGAGACCGCTGCACGGCACGACGAGTGGGCTCGGGCGTGCGGCCCTCCGACCGACCGGTGAGACTGGGACATGGCTCGCGAGCCGGCGCCACCCGCCCCCGGTGCACGAGCGGTCACACCGCGTCAGATCCCGCCGCGGGGCTGGGCGCTCGTCCTGCGCCGGGTCGCCGGACGCGTGGTCCGGGACCGCTTCGCCGCGCTCAGCGCCGGCGTCGCGTTCTTCGCCGTCCTGTCGATCGCGCCGGTGCTGCTCACCGGGCTGGCGGTGTACGGCGCCGTCAACACCCCGGAGCAGGCGCAGGAGCACCTCTCCGGCGTGGTCGCGGTGCTCCCGCCCGCGCTCGGTGAGGTGCTGCACGACCAGCTCGTCAATGTCACCGCGGCCTCCACCCGGCTGCTCACCTTCCGCGGGCTGCTCGCGCTCGCCGTCGCGCTCGGCACCGCGACGACCGCGGCAGCGTTCCTCATCGACGCGCTGACCCTCGCCTACCGGGAGGAGGAGACGCGGCCCGTCCTCCACCGCACCGTCCTCGCGGTCGCGTTCGTCCTCGGTGGCGCGGTGGCCGTCGGGGCGGTGGTCACCGGCACCGCGCTGGTCGCGCGCACCCTCGTCGATGCTCCCGGGTGGGCGCGGACGCTCGCCCTCGTCGCGGCGTGGGTGGTGCTCGCCCTCCTCCTGGCGCTGGCCCTGGCGGTGCTCTACCGGTTCGCGCCGGACCGGCGCGGCCGCGCGCGGTGGCGCTGGGTCAGCGGCGGCGCCACGGCCGCCACCGCGCTGTGGCTCGGCGCCTCGGCCGGCCTGTTCGCCTACGTCCAGCGGCTCGGCACCTACGAGCGCATGTACGGCTCGCTCGCCGGGGTGGCGATCAGCATGCTGTGGCTCTGGCTCACCGTCCTCCTCGTCATCCTCGGGGCCGCCGTCAACGCCGAGGCCGAGCGCCAGACGGCGCGCGACTCCACGGTCGGGGAGGAGCAGCCGCCGGGCCGGCGGGGCGCCGTCGTCGCCGACGACATCCCG
>DAHVRG010000162.1 GCA_027322565.1 Georgenia sp. | reverse complement strand
GCTCGTCGTCGCCGGGCGGCGCTGGGTGCGGCTCCTCGTCACCGCCGCCGAGCGCCCCACCGGCCCGGCGAGCCGGGGGTGGCGGCCCCGGCCGGGCCGGGGCCGGACCGCCCCGCCTGCGGTGGGACCGGGCCCCGCGTGAGCGGCGCCGTCGCCCTGCTCGGCCTCGCCGCGGTCGCGGCAGCCGCCGCGTGGGCGCTCCCGCGGCCCGGTCGGCCCCGGGCGGGACGGGGGGAGCCGCCTCGGGAGCGACGCCGGCGGGGCGAGGCGGAGCTCGACCCCGCGGTGCTGCTCGACCTGCTCGAGGCCGCCCTGGCCTCGGGTGCGTCGGTGCCGGGCGCGCTCCACGCCCTGGGCGTCGCCGTCGACCCCGACCCGGCGGGGCGGTCCCTGCGGCGTGCCGGGACGGCACTGCACCTGGGGGCGGACTGGCGGGAGGCGTGGGACCGCACGCCGGCTGCCCTCACGCAGCTGGCGGCCACCCTCGGACCCGCGTGGACGGACGGCGTGGACCCGTGCCCGCTGGTCCGGCAGGTGGCCGCGACCATTCGCGCCCGCCGCAGGCGTGACGCCCGGGAGGCCGCTGCGCGCCTCGGCGCCCGGCTCGTGCTCCCGCTCGGGCTCTGCTTCCTCCCGGCGTTCGTGCTCCTCGCGATGGTCCCGGTGCTCCTCTCCGGCGTCGGCACCCTGCTGCAGCCCTGACTCCCGGACGGACGCGCTCCCGCGGTCGCGCCGGGCGGATCGGAGTCGGTGAGGCGTGGGGCCGGGACCCGAGGCGCACGGGCGCCGGCCACGACCCGACGCTGCACAGCCGCCCCTCGGGCGGCACAAGACGGCGCACAGGCACGGCCCACGGCTCGGCGACGCACAGCCGGCCCCGCCCGGCCGGAGGAGACGCGGCGCCGCGGCCCACAGTGGGGTGGACACCGGCCAGCGGGGCCGGTGGGAGGGAGGCACGACATGTCCGGTTCACAGGTCCGCGACGTCCTGCGGAGGCGGTGGGCAACGCTGACGCGCACGGCCGAGGCGGGGATGGCCACCGCCGAGTACGCCATCGCGACGCTCGCGGCGGCGGGTTTCGCGGGGCTCCTGCTCCTCATCCTCCGCAGCGCGGAGGTGCGGGAGTTCCTTCTCGGCATCATCCGACAGGCGCTCCAGGTCGGCTGACGTGCACGCCGGGGCACAGGTCCGGGGGCGCGGGGCGGGGAGGGGCGAGCGCGGCTCGGTGACCGCCGAGCTCGCCCTCGTGCTACCGGCCGTCGTCGTCGTCCTGCTCGTGTGCACGAGCCTCGGCCTGGCCGCCATCGGCCAGCTGCGGTGCGCGGACGCCGCCCGAGCCGCAGCCCGGGCTGCGGCGATCGGCGAGCCTGCGGACGTCGTCGTCGCGGTCGCCCAGGACCTCGCCGGACCCGACGCCGAGGTCACGCTCCAGCGGCACGGCGACTGGGTCGTCGTCGCGGTGAGCCGGCCGGTCGTCGCCCCTGTCGCGGGGCTCGGCCCCCTCCACGCCTCGGCCGAGGCCCGGGCGTGGGTGGAACCTGGGGAGCCGCCGTGAGCCGGTGGGGCAGCGAGCGCGGTTCGGCGACCGTACTCGGGGCCGGGCTCGTCGCCGCGGCGATCGTCCTCACCCTCGCCCTCGCCACCCTCGGGCGCGTGGTCGCCGCCCGCGGCGCCGCGCAGAACGCGGCCGACCTCGGTGCGCTGGCGGCGGCACAGCGGCTGAACGGGCCCGGCGGCGACCCGGCGGCTGCCTGTCTACCGGCCGCCGAGCTGGCGGCCCGCTCCGGGGTGCGGCTGGAACGCTGCACCGTGGACGGGTTAGAGGTCGAGGTCGTCACCGCGCGCGAGGCCGGTCCCGGCCTCGTGGCTCGCGCGGCGGCACGCGCCGGGCCGGCTCCCCGGCGCTCTACTCCGGGCAGGCAGCGACGAGGAAGCGCAGCACGCGCACCGCCCCGGCCTTGTCGAGCGGGGAGTTGCCGTTGCCGCACTTGGGTGACTGCACACAGGTCGGGCAGCCGTCCGCGCACCCGCAGCCCGCCACGGCGTCGAGCGTGGCGCGCAGCCAGGAGCGTGCCGCACGGAAACCACGCTCGGCGAACCCCGCACCGCCGGGGTACGCGTCGTGGACGAACACGGTCGGCGCGAACGTGTCGGCGTGGAGCGCCGTCGACAGGCCGCCCAGGTCCCACCGGTCACAGGTCGCGACGATGGGCAGCAGCCCGATCGCCGCGTGCTCGGCCGCGTGGAGTGCCCCGGGGAGCGTGTCCGGGCCGACCCCTGCGGCGGCGAGGGCCTCGGCGCTCGCCGACCACCAGACGGCGCTCGTGTGGAGCACCCGCTCGGGCAGGTCGAGCGGGTAGGAGCCGACGATCTCGAGACCGGGAAGCCGGCGGCGGTCGAACGCGGTCACCCGCGAGGTCACCTCGACCGCCCCGCGCGACCACCGCACGGGTGCCCCGGAGGGGTGCTCCCACGCGGCGTGCTCCTCCTCGGCGATGATCCGCACCGTCGTCGAGCTGCGGGCCTTGGTCCGGTAGGACACCTCCGGCTCGGCGTGGACGAGTGCGACGTCGTCGTCGAGGGAGTCCACGACGTAGGTGCGCCCCTGGTGCACGTACACGGCGCCGGGGTGGACCGTGGCGTCGGCGCGGGCGCCGTCGACGGTGCCGAGCACGCGGCCGGTGCCGGCCTCCACCACCTGGACGGGGCGGCCCTGCCCGCCGCGCAGGTCGGTCAGCGAGGAGGGGTGCTCGGGCCGGGCGAGGTTCCAGAACCAGCCGTTCGGGCGCCGCCGCAGCAGGTCGCGATCGACGAGCACGCGCAGCAGCGTGTCGTCCGGGAGGCCGAAGCGGGTGAGGTCCTGCTCGGTGAGCGGGACCTCGGAGGCGGCGGCGCACAGGTGCGGCGCGAGGACGTAGGGGTTCGCCGGGTCGAAGGTCGTGACCTCCACCGCCTGCCCGAACACCGCCTCGGGGTGGTGGACCAGGTAGGCGTCCAGCGGATCCGCGGAGGCGACGAGGACCGCGAGGCCGTCGCGCCCGGCCCGTCCGGACCGCCCTGCCTGCTGCCACATGGACACCCGGGTGCCCGGCCACCCCGCGATGACGACGGCGTCGAGCCCCGAGACATCGACCCCGAGCTCGAGCGCGTTCGTCGTCGCGAGGGCGAGGAGGTCCCCGTCCCGCAGGGCCCGTTCCAGGGCCCGCCGCTCCTCGGGCAGGTAGCCCCCGCGGTAGGCGGCCACCCGGTCGGCGAGGCCGGTGCCCGCGAGCTGGTGCTGGACCTGCTCGGCGACCGACTCCGCGCCGTAGCGGGAGCGGACGAAGGCGAGCGTGCGGGCACCCGTCCGCACCAGCCGGGCGACGAGCCCGGCCGCCTCGCTCGACGCGCTGCGCCGTGGCCCGGCGGCGTCGAGCTCGGCACGGTCCTCCGGCAGGGCGACGCCCTCACCGGGCCACTGCCGACCCTCCCGGGTGAGCTCGGGCTGCCACAGGACGATGGTGCGGGTGCCCGCCGGGGCGGTGTCCTCCACCACCGCGTGGACGTCCTCCCGAGGGACGCCGATGAGGCGGGCGGCCGTCGTCGCCGGCTCACCCGTCGTCGCGGAGGCGAGCACGACGGTCGGGCGCGCGCCGTAGTGCTCGGCGACCCGCAGCAGGCGGCGCAGCACGAGGGACACGTGCGCCCCGAGCACGCCCCGGTAGGCGTGGCACTCGTCGACGACGACGAACCGCAGCCCGCGGAGCAGCCGCTGCCACCGGCGGTGGTTGGGCAGCAGGGAGAAGTGGAGGAAGTCGGGGTTGCTCAGCACGATGTCGGCGTGGTCGCGCGCCCAGTCCCGCTCGGTGAGCGCGGTGTCACCGTCGCACGTCGCCGCCCGCACACCGCGCAGCCCGGCGGCGTCGAGGAGCCGCTCCAACCCGGCCAGCTGGTCCGCGGCCAGCGCCTTGGTGGGCGAGAGGTAGAGCGTGGTGGGGCGGCGGGTGTACCCGGTGATCCGCCCGGCGCCCGGGCCGGCGGCCGCCTCGGCCCCCTCTCGCACGGCGCTCACGGCAGGCAGCCAGGCGGCCAGCGACTTCCCCGATCCGGTCGCCGTGGCGATGACCGTGTGCCGGCCCGCCCACACGGACCCGGCGGCGTCGACCTGGTGCTCCCACGGTGCCTCGACGCCGAGGCGCCGGTACCCCGCGACGAGGTCCGCGTCGGCCCACTCCGGCCACGGGGCGGTGCGGCCGGCCCGGGCCGGGACACGCTCGACGTGGAGCAGTCGGCCGTCGTCCCGGCCGAGCTGCTCGAGCAGGGTGAGGAGCTCACGCACCCCGCCATCATCGCCGACCGCGAGGACGACGACGGACGGTGGGCCGTCGGCCATCCCCCCGGAGGACCAGCCTCCTCCCTAAGCGCATAATCGACACCACCGCCATGCGAACGTTTCGGGACGGGGCCCCGACATGCGTAGACTTCGGCTGGTCACTGCGCGGCCGTCGCGCCGCACCAACAGCCACCGTGCGTCGACGTCGACGTGGGCGCAGGTGGGCACTGCCGAGGAGGGCGGATGCTCGACGAGTTGAGTGGTTCAAGTCTGGCCATCGCAGGTGCTATCGCCGGGCTGGCGGTCGTCGCCCTGGTCATAGCCCTGGTGCTCAGGCGTCAGGTCCTGGCCGCCGACGAGGGGTCGGTGCGGATGAGGGAGATCGCCCAGGCGATCCAAGAGGGAGCCAGTGCCTACCTGAACCGCCAGTTCCGGACGCTCGCCCTGTTCATCGTCGTCGTCCTGGCCCTGCTGTTCCTGCTGCCCGGCGAGGGCGGCATCAAGGTGGGGCGGGCCGTCGCGTTCCTCTTCGGTGCGGGCTTCTCCGCCGCGATCGGCTACCTCGGCATGTGGCTCGCGGTGCGTGCCAACCTCCGGGTGGCGGCCGCGGCGAAGCACTCCAACGGCCGGCAGGAGGGCGCCCGGATCGCGTTCCGCACGGGTGGGGTCGTCGGCATGTCCGTCGTCGGGCTCGGTCTGCTCGGCGCCGCCGGGGTCGTCCTCATCTTCCAGGGCGACGCCCCCGCCGTCCTCGAGGGCTTCGGCTTCGGTGCCGCACTGCTCGCGATGTTCATGCGGGTGGGCGGCGGCATCTTCACCAAGGCGGCGGACGTCGGCGCCGACCTCGTCGGCAAGGTCGAGCAGGGCATCCCCGAGGACGACCCCCGCAACGCCGCGACCATCGCCGACAACGTCGGCGACAACGTCGGCGACTGCGCGGGCATGGCCGCCGACCTCTTCGAGTCCTACGCGGTCACGCTCGTCGCCTCGCTCATCCTCGGCAAGGCTGCCTTCGGCGAGCAGGGGATGATCTTCCCGCTCATCGTCGCGGCGATCGGTGCCGTCGTCGCCGTCCTCGGTGTCGGCATCACCCGCGTGCGGGGCAACGAGGACGGCCTCACCGCGATCTACCGCGGCTTCTACATCTCCGCGCTCGCGGGGGTCGTGCTCGCGGCCGTCGCCGCCTTCCTCTACCTGCCCTCGAGCTTCGGGGCCATCACCGGGGTCAGCGAGGAGCTCGCCGGGCACCCGGGCGACCCGCGCGTCGTCGTCGCCGCCGCGGTTGCCATCGGCGTCGTGCTCGCCGGCATCATCCTCTGGCTCACCGGCTACTTCACCGGCACCACCTCCCGGCCGACGCTCCACGTCGCCGCCACCTCCCGCACCGGTGCCGCGACGGTCGTGCTCGCGGGCATCGGGGTCGGGTTCGAGTCCGCCGTCTACACCGCCGGCATCATCGCCGCCGCGGTCTGCGGGGTCTTCCTCCTCGCCGGCGGCTCGGTGTGGCTGGCGCTCTTCCTCGTCGCGCTCGCCGGCTGCGGCCTGCTCACGACCGTCGGCGTCATCGTCGCGATGGACACCTTCGGCCCCGTCTCCGACAACGCCCAGGGCATCGCCGAGATGTCCGGTGAGGTGGACGAGGAGGGCGCCCAGATCCTCACCGACCTCGACGCCGCCGGGAACACGACCAAGGCCATCACCAAGGGCATCGCGATCGCCACCGCGGTGCTCGCGGCCACCGCGCTCTTCGGCTCCTACGCCGACGCCGTCGCACAGTCCCTGCGCGACATCGGTGTCCAGGCGGACCAGATCACCGACGACATCGTCGCCTCGATGCTCGCCTACGACATCATCTCCCCGATCACGCTCGTCGGGGTGGTCCTCGGGGCCGCGACGGTCTTCCTCTTCTCCGGCCTGGCGATCGACGCCGTGACCCGCGCCGCCGGCGCGATCGTGTTCGAGGTCCGCCGCCAGTTCCGCGAGCACCCGGGGATCATGACCGGTGAGGTGCGCCCGGAGTACGGCCGCGTCGTGGACATCTGCACCCGGGACTCGTTGCGCGAGCTCGCCACCCCCGGCCTGCTCGCCGCTTTCGCCCCGATCGCCGTCGGCTTCGGCCTGGGGGTCGGTGCGCTCTCGGGCTTCCTCGGCGGCGCCATCGCCGCCGGGGTCCTCATGGCGGTCTTCCTCGCCAACTCCGGCGGCGCCTGGGACAACGCGAAGAAGATCGTCGAGGACGGCGCGCACGGCGGCAAGGGCTCTGAGGCGCACGAGGCCGTCGTCATCGGCGACACCGTCGGCGACCCGTTCAAGGACACCGCCGGCCCGGCCATCAACCCGCTCATCAAGGTGATGAACCTCGTCGCGCTCCTCATCGCGCCGGCGGTCGTCCACATGAGCATCCCGGCCGACGCCAACCACACCCTGCGGATCGGTCTGGCGCTGGCGGCCGCCGCCGTCGCCTTCGGCGCGGTCCTCGCCTCCCGGCTGCGGGCCCGCAAGGTCGACCAGGAGAACGAGACGCGCGCCCGGGTGGCCGCCACCGCCGGCTGACCCCTCGCGCACCCCTCGCGCCACGGACTGCACCTCGCTGCTGACACATCGGCAGCGGGGTGCAGTCCGTGCAGCGGGTTGGGGGGACCGGGCAGGGGACGCCCGGGCCTCAGGAGTCCTCGACCGGGAGCTCCGGGACCGGCGGCCGCGGGTTGTCGCAGCGGACGAGCTCTGCGTCCCGGCCGCCGTGGTAGGCGTACTCGACACCGTCGGCCTCGAGGACCAGCCGCGTCCCCGGGACGAGGGCCTGGGTGTAGCTCATCCCGGGCTCGGGGCAGCCGAGCGCGCCGTCCGGCCAGGTGACGTCCTCGTAGCTGACCACGGTGACGGCCGTGACGGCGACGCCGAGGTGCTCGGCGAGGTCGGCCATGGCCCCGTCCACCTCCGGCGGCAGCTCACCCGACGGGGGCGAGGGTGCGTCGGTCGACGGCCCGGGGGTGGGCTCGAGCGACGGTGGCGGGGCCGGCTCGACCGAGGTGGACGGCGACGGCGGCGGGGTCGGGCCGTCGCCCGGGGTGGTCTCCTCCCCGCATGCCGCGAGCAGGAGCACGCAGATGCAGGTCAGTGCCACCGCGGCACGTGCCCGGAGGGTCCTCATCGCGCTGCCGCCTCCCTGAGCCGTTCGATGACGGTGATGAGCGCAGCCCGGAGCGGCTCGGCCCGCTCGGCGAAGCTGCGCTGCGCGGCGACGTACTCGGCGCGCCCGGCGGCCGTCTCGACCGCCACCGGCGGGTACCCGAGCGAGGTGAGGTCGTACGGCGAGGCCCGCATGTCGAGCCCCCGGATGTCGCGGGCCAGCTCGAAGCAGTCGAGCAGGAGGTCCCCGGGGCAGGCGGGACCGAGGGTGAGCGCGGCCCTGAGGAGGTCCATGTTCGCGTGGAGGCAGCCCGGCTGTTCGAACTCGGGCTGGCTCGCCCGGCTGGGCTGCAGCCGGTTGAGCGGCCGGGCCTGCGTGGTGAAGAACCGGAAGGCGTCGAAGTGCGAGCAGCGCACCGGGTGGGCCTCGACGACGGCGTCCGTGCCCGTCGAGCCGAGACGCAGCGGCAGGCCGTGACGGCGCTCGCCTGCCGGCTGGCGGTAGACCATCGCCCACTCGTGCAGCCCGAGGCAGCCGAGGTGAGGTGGCCGGGAGGCGGTGGCCCGCAGCAGGATCTCCAGCCGGCGGATGTCGCGTCCACGGTCAGCGACGAAGGCCCGGGCGTCGAGCTCGACCCCACCCTCGGCGGTGCGGCGGTGCCAGCGGCGCCCCGCCCACTCCTCCAGACGGGCGGCCGCGGCGTCCGGGTCCGGACCGCCCGGTGCCAGGCGCACCCCCACCCCCGGGTGCCAGCGTTCCAGCCGAGCGGCCCGCAGCGCGTAGTAGTCGAAGAGGAAGTCCTCGACCGCGTGCCGTTCTCCGCGCTCCCGCCGTGCGCGGTGCGCGGCCGTCAGCCGGCGCGCGCGGTCCCGGTGCGCCGACTCCGCGGCAGCCCACTCCGGCGCCCGGAGGGTCCGCGGCCCCGCCGCCGTCACGACTGTCATGGCCCCAGCCTACGAAGCGGACGGCCCGCGGGCGCAGGCTCGGCCCTCCGGACCGGGGCGGCGGCCGGGCACGGGACCGGACAGGAGCGGCGCGGAAGCGAGAAGGGGCGGGGCCCGCACCTGCGAGCCCCGCCCCTGCCCATGGCTACCGGACCGGCATCACCGGGTCAGCCGGCGCCGCTGCGCCAGTGCGGCCGCCCCGGCGAGGACGGCGAGCGCCGCCACCCCGAGGAGGGCACCGGCCGGCGCACCCGTCGACGGCAGCGCGTCGCCGCCGGGGGCACCCCCCGGGCCGGGGGTGGTGGCGTCCTGCGTGGGTTGCGGCCGCGGGTCGGTGGGCTGCGTGGAGGTGGGCTCCTCCGTCGGCGGCTCCTCCGTCGGCTCGGACCCGGGCAGCGGCTCGTCGATGAGCCACCAGTTCTCGACGTAGAAGTCGGCCGGGTCGATGACCCCGCGCTCCTGCGCCCAGTCGATGAGCAGCTGGCGGATCTCCACCCGCTCGTCGTACACGACCGGGGCGTCGGCCACGTGCGGGTACTCCTGCCCCCCGGACTGCCGGTAGTTGTTGATCGCCAGGACGAACTCGTCGTCGTCACCGACCGGGGCGCCGCCCGGGTAGGAGAGCCCGGTGATGCGCTCCCCGACCGGCTGCGACACGTCGATGTAGTACTCGACACCGGCCAGGACGTCGTAGGCGTAGTCCGGGATGGGCCGGTCGCCGCGGAGCGCGTTGGTGTGGACCTCCGGGTCGAACCGCTCACCCTCCGCGAGGTCGGCGTAGTAGCGGGCGGAGAACTCCAGGTAGTCACGCACCTGGGCCCCGGTGAGCCGCACCCCGAGCAGCCAGTTCTCGTAGATGTACAGACCGGCGATGTCCCGGATGCTCACCTCCCCCTCGGGGAAGAGGGCGTCCCGGGAGAACGGGGAGGCCTGGGAGATGACGGTGGCGTCCCCGAGCTCGCCCCGCTCCCGCAGGTACGCCTCGACCGTCGACTGCTGGACGTGGTTGATGAAGTCGATGATCGGGGTGTCCTCGAGGTGCGCGGTCTCCGCACGCAGCCCGGTCACCGACTCGGCGACCGGCGTGTTGACGTACTCGACGGTCGCCTCGTGGGCAGCCGCGAGCGCCTCGCGCAGCCCCGCGTCCTCGTCACGGTCGAGGCTGCGGTGCGCGTGAGCGGTGGGGGCGAAGCCCTCGGACCAGTCCACCGCCCAGCCCTCGCCGCCCTCGCCCGGGACGAGGTTGAGCGTGGTCTCAGTGACCGACCGCGCCCAGTAGTTGGGCTGGGTGACGAGTACCGGCTCGCCGTCGGGGTTGGTGAAGACCTCCTCCGGGACGTTCAGGTGGCTGTGCCCGGCGACGATGACGTCGATTCCGGGCACCAGCCGGGCGAGGTTCCCCACGGCGTTCTCGTGCAGCGCCGTGCGGTCGTACCCCTCGTCCGGCACGGTGCCCTTACCGCTGTGGGCGAGCACGACGACGACGTCCGCCTGCTCCGCGACCTCCGGGACGTACTCCTCGGCTGTCTCGACGATGTCGCGGAACTCCAGCACGCCCTCGACGAAGGTGCGGTCCCACACCCGCACCCCGGGGGTGACGAGGCCGATGACCCCGACGGTGACATCCTCGCCGTCGATCTCCCGCTCGACGAGCGTGTACGGCTGGTGGTACGGCTCACCGGTGCTCGCCTCGACGACGTTCGCGCCGAGCAGCGGGAACTCGATGTCGCGCTCGTAGGCGGCGAGCAGCGGGAGGTCGTAGTTGTACTCGTGGTTGCCGACCGTCTGGGCGTCGTACCCGAGGTAGTTGTTGGCGGTCGCCATCGGGTGCTCGACGTCGCCGTCGAGCACGGCCGGCGCACCGGGGCCCATGCCGTAGTAGTAGGTGAGCGGGGTGCCCTGGATGTTGTCGCCGTTGTCGAGGAGGACGACCGACTCCGCGCCCTTCTCGTCGCGGATGCTCTCGACGGCGGTGGCGAGGCGGGTGAGACCGAGGGAGTCGGGGTTGCTCGTGTCCGGACCCGGGAACGGCTGGTTCCGGAAGTAGTCCCAGTCGTACACGTGCCCGTGGACGTCGGTCGTGGCGAGGAGGGTGAGCTCGAGCCGTTCGGGGTCCGTGAGCTGGGCGGCGGCCGGTACCGCGGCCGCCAGGAGGAGGGCCGCCGCGGTCACGGCGGGCAGGCATCTACGGGCGCGCATGTGGTCCATCCAGGTCGTCGATGGCGTGGGGGTCGGGAGGCACCGCCGCCGAGGCTATCGGCGACCTGTGACCCGCGGCACCCCCGTACCCTTCGGTCATGCAGCGCCCGCCCAGCCCGCCCCCGCCCCGCCTGCCCGCTTCCCGGGCCTCCGACCTGCGTGCGGACCTGACGGAGTCCTTCACCCGGGCGACGGTCGAGGAGGTGCTCGGGCCGGTCGCGAGTGCGGCCCTGGACCGGGAGGACCCGGTCCCCGCCCGCCGGGCGACCGCCGCGTCCCGGGAACCGGCCGCCGTCCTGACCCGGCTGTTCCTTCTCGGCGGGACGGCGACGCGGCGCGACCTCGACGTGGCCCTGCCCCGGACGACGACGGCGGGGGCGGCCGCCGTCGGCCTCGTCGCCGCGGCGGGGGAGGCCGACGACGACGAGGTGCGCGCCCGCGTCGACCTGCGCCCGTACGAGGCGACCGACGCCGTCGGCGACGTGCGCTGGTGGATCGCCTCCGACCTCGGTGAGCTCGCCACCGGGGAGAGCCTGCGCGCCGACCACGTCCTGGGCATCGGCGGCGCCTCGGTGACGCTGGCCGGGATCACCGTGCGGGACCACCGGCACCGGGTGCTCGACCTCGGCACCGGGTGCGGCGTCCAGGCGCTGCACGCCGCCCGGCACGCGGACGAGGTCGTCGCGACGGACGTCTCGCGGCGTGCCCTGGAGTTCGCCGCGTTCAACGCGACGCTCGCCGGCACCCGGCTGGACCTGCGCGCGGGTTCGCTGCTCGAGCCGGTCCGCGAGGAGCGGTTCGACCTCGTCGTGTCCAACCCGCCGTTCGTCATCACCCCGCCCGCGGCGCACGCCGCGGGGCTCCCGGTCATGGAGTACCGAGACGGCGCGATGCCGGGTGACTCGCTCGTCGCCGAGCTCGTGTCCGGGCTCGGTGACCACCTCGCGCCGGGCGGCGTGGCCCAGCTCCTCGGGAACTGGGAGCACCACGCGGGCGAGGACTGGCGCGAACGGGTCACCGCCTGGCTCGCCGCCGCCGGGACCGACGGCTGGGTGGTCCAGCGCGAGGTGCAGGACCCGGCCGAGTACGCCCACACGTGGCTCCGGGACGGCGGGCTGCGCCCCGGCACCCCGCTCTTCGATGCCGCGCTCGCCGCGTGGCTCGACGACTTCGCCGCCCGCGGTGTCGAGGCCGTCGGCTTCGGGTACCTCACCCTGCGACGCCCGGGCGACGGTTCCCGGGGAGGGTGGCACCGGGTGGAGGACGTGGACACCCCGGTCCACCGCCCGCTCGGCGGGCATGTCGCGGCGGTGCTCGCGGCCCAGGAGTGGCTCGCCACGCACGACGACGCGGCGCTCGCCGACCAGCGGCTCGTCGTCGCCGACGACGTCACCGAGGAGCGCTACTACCGGCCGGGCGAGCCGGACCCGCGGGTGCTCCGGCTGCGCCAGGGGGAGGGCTTCGGACGTACCTACCGGCCGGGCACGCTCGTCGCCGGGGCCGTCGGCGCGTGCGACGGTGAGCTCACCCTCGGGCAGGTGGTCGCAGGGCTGGCCGTGCTGCTCGACCAGCCGGCCGACGCCGTCGCCGCCGAGGTGCTGCCCGCCGTCCGCGAGCTCTTGCTCGACGGCTTCCTCCGCCTGGCGTGACCCGCCCCGATCCCCGAGCGCAGGCGTGGGTAGGTGGGCAGCCGGCGGTGCAGCCCTGCCGCGCCGCGCCGGGCAGCGCTCGGTAGCGTCACGGCATGGAGGGCATCGCGCCGCCGTTCCGCGCGGTCGGTCTGCAGGAGTGGTGCGACCTCACCTTCCTCCACTGGCGCTACCCGCCGGCCGCCGTCCGGCCGCTGCTGCCGCCCGGGCTCCGGCTCGAGACGGCGGAGGGCAGCGCCTGGGTCGGCGTGACCCCGTTCCTCATGCGCGGCGTCCGCGCCCCCGGCCTGCCGGCGCTCCCGCACCTGTCCACCTTCCCCGAGGTCAACTGCCGCACCTACGTCCGGCACACCGACGGCACGAGCGGCATCTGGTTCTTCTCCCTCGACACCCCGCGGCTGTGGTTCATCGCCGCGCTCCGGACGATCGGGCTGCCCTACCTGTGGGCGCGGGCGCAGGTGGACCGCACGCGACCGGACCGGATGACCTACCGCAGCCGCCGGGTCGGCCCGCGGGCGCCCGCCGAGCTGCACGCCGTCGTCGAGGTCGGGGACCTCATCGACGCGCCGGCCCCGCTCACGAGGTTCCTCACCGCCCGCTGGTGGGCGTTCACCCGGCGCGGCGGCGTGCTCTGGCGGGTGCCGGTGAGCCATCCGGACTGGCCGCTGCGCGCGGCCCGCGCCGTCGTCGTCGACGCTGGAGGCCTCCTCCGGGCGGCCGGGCTGCCCGAGCCGAGGGACCCGCCGCTCGTCCACTTCTCCCCCGGGGTGCGCACCCGCCTGGGGCTGCCCAGACGGAGCTGAGACCACGACCGCCGGGACCATCAGGTACCGTCACCCCGACACCCCTGTGGATGAAGGAAGGTAGGCGGTGGCCGGTTCCCGCAAGCTCGTGATCGTCGAGTCGCCCGCAAAAGCGCGGACGATCGGCAACTATCTCGGGCCAGAGTTCGACGTCGAGGCGAGCGTCGGGCACATCCGTGACCTCCCCCAGCCCTCCGAGCTTCCCCCGGAGATGAAGAAGGGGCCCTACGGCAAGTTCGCGATCGACGTCGAGGGCGACTTCGAGCCGTACTACGTCGTCGACGCGGACAAGAAGAAGAAGGTGGGCGAGCTCAAGCGCGCGCTGAAGAACGCCGACGAGCTCTACCTCGCCACCGATGAGGACCGCGAGGGCGAGGCCATCGCCTGGCACCTGCTCGACGAGCTCAAGCCCAAGGTGCCCGTCAAGCGGATGGTCTTCCACGAGATCACCCGCGAGGCGATCGAGCGCGCGCTGGAGAACACCCGCGACCTCGACGAGCGGCTCGTCGACGCCCAGGAGGCCCGCCGGATCCTCGACCGGCTCGTCGGCTACGAGGTCTCCCCGCTGCTGTGGCGCAAGGTGCGGCCACGCATCTCCGCCGGACGCGTCCAGTCCGTCGCCACCCGCATGGTGGTCGAGCGGGAGCGCGAGCGGATGGCGTTCCGCGCCGCCTCGTACTGGGACGTCAAGGGCACCTTCACCGGCGGCCGGGACGACGACGAGGAGGGTCGCCGGTCCTTCGAGGCCCGCCTCGTCGCGCTCGACGGCGCGAAGGTCGCCACCGGCCGGGACTTCGGCGACGACGGCGAGCTCAAGCAGTCCGCCCGCAAGGCGCAGGTCGTCCACCTCGACGAGGCCACCGCCACGGCCCTGGCCACGGCGCTGGAGGACGCGCAGGCGAGCGTCGTCTCGATGGAGACGAAGCCCTACACCCGGCGGCCCGCGGCACCCTTCACCACCTCCACCCTTCAGCAGGAGGCCAGCCGCAAGCTGCGGATGAGCGCCCGGGAGACCATGCGCACGGCGCAGAGCCTCTACGAGAACGGCTTCATCACCTACATGCGGACCGACTCCTCGGCGCTGTCCCAGGAGGCGATCGCCGCGGCGCGGGCCCAGGCCACCGAGCTCTACGGTGCGGACTACGTCCCCGCCAAGCCGCGGATCTACGCGCAGAAGTCGAAGGGTGCCCAGGAGGCCCACGAGGCGATCCGGCCCGCCGGGGACTCCTTCCGCACCCCGGCGCAGGTCGCCGGCCGGCTCACCGGGGCGCAGTTCCGGCTCTACGAGCTCATCTGGAAGCGGACCGTCGCCTCGCAGATGGCCGACGCCCGCGGGTCGACCGCCACGGTCCGGCTCCGCGCCGATGCCCAGCTGGCCGGCGGCACCCGGGAGGCCGAGCTCAGCGCCTCCGGCACGGTCATCACCTTCCGCGGCTTCCTGGCCGCCTACGAGGAGGGGCGCGACGCCGACCGCTACGGCGAGGGCGGCAAGGACAAGGAGACCCGCCTGCCGCGCCTGGCCGAGGGGGAGCCGGTCGACACCGACTCCGTCGTGGCCGACGGGCACGAGACCACCCCGCCGCCGCGGTACACCGAGGCCAGCCTGGTCAAGGCGATGGAGGAGCGCGGCATCGGGCGCCCCTCCACCTACGCGGCGACCATCTCGGTGATCACCGACCGCGGCTACGTCGACCGGCGCGGCCAGGCACTGGTGCCCACCTGGCTGGCCTTCTCCGTGGTGCGCCTGCTCGAGGAGAACCTGCCGCGGCTGGTGGACTACGACTTCACGGCGTCGATGGAGTCCGACCTCGACGAGATCGCCGCCGGCCAGGAGGACCGGGTCGAGTGGCTCTCCCGCTTCTACCGCGGTGACGGCGAGGGCCAGGGCCTGCGCGCGCAGGTGGAGAACCTCGGCGACATCGACGCCCGCGCCGTCAACAGCATCGACATCGGCGAGGGCATCACCCTGCGGGTGGGCCGCTACGGGCCCTACGTGGAGACCGCCGGAGACGATGCCAAGCGCGCCTCGGTGCCCGACGACATCGCCCC
>DAHVRG010000154.1 GCA_027322565.1 Georgenia sp. | reverse complement strand
GACGTCGGCCGGTGGCAGGTCACGGGGCGCCAGGACGTCCTCGGCGAGGACGCAGCCGACGGCGTCGGCGAGGACGACCTCGAGCGGGGGCTGGAGCGCGACGGCCGCGAGGCATGCGGCCAGGTGCTCCTGGACGCTCCTCACCGGGGCGGGACGCTGGCCGCCGGGTCGGAGCTGAGCTCCACGTGCCGGCCGGCGACGAACTGCTCGAGCCAGGCGGAGAACTCCGGGCCGAGGTCCTCGCGGTCGACGGCGAGCTGGACGACCGCCTTGAGGTAGTCGAGCTTGTCACCGGTGTCGTAGCGCCGGCCGCGGAAGACGACGCCGTGGACGCCGCCGCCCTCCTCGGCGGGCATCCGCGCCAGGGTCTGCAGGGCGTCGGTGAGCTGGATCTCGTTGCCGCGCCCGGGCGGGGTGTCCTCCAGGACGTCGAAGACCGCGGGGTGCAGGACGTAGCGCCCGATGACGGCGAGGTTCGAGGGCGCCTCCTCCACCGGGGGCTTCTCGACGAGCTCGGTGACCCGGACGACGTCGCCGTCGGGGATGCCGGCGAGGCTCACCGGCTCGACGGCGGCGGCGCCGTAGAGGTTGATCTGCGAGCGCTCCACCTCGAGGAGCGCGATGACGGAGCCGCCGAGCCGCTGCTGGACGTCGATCATCGTCGGCAGGATCGGGTCCCGGGCGTCGATGAGGTCGTCACCGAGGAGGACGGCGAAGGGCTCGTCGCCGACGTGCTCGCGGCCGCACAGCACGGCGTGGCCCAGCCCCTTGGGGGTGCCCTGCCGCACCGAGTGGATGTCGGCGAGCCCGGTGGGACGCTGCACCTCGGCGAGCCGCTCCTCGTCGCCCTTGGCCTCGAGCGCGGACTCGAGCTCGACGTTCCGGTCGAAGTGGTCCTCGATGGACGACTTGCCGCGGGCCGTGACGAGGAGGACGTCGCGGATACCGGCGGCCGAGACCTCCTCGACGACGTACTGGATGGCGGGCCGGTCGACGACCGGGAGCATCTCCTTGGGGACCGCCTTGGTGGCGGGCGCGAACCGGGTGCCGAGCCCCGCGACCGGGACGACGGCCTTGCGGACGGGGGTGAGGTGTTGGTGCTCCATGACCGCAGGTTACCGACCCGGCCCGTCGGAGTCGTCGCGGACGTGGAACGGGTCCGGCCCCGGCGCACGCGTGTGACAATGGCGCCATGTCAACGGCGATCCGCTTGCCCCGCACGTCCGGCCTCGAGCTGGAGGACGCGAAGCAGGCCTTACGCCAAGCCGTCCGGTCGTACCGGGCCGCCCGGTCGGTCCGCCAGCGGCAGCTCGCCGCGACGGCGTTCGCCCGGCACGGGGTCGAGGCCGTGGGCGACGCCCGCTGCGTGGCGGCCTACGTCTCCGTCGCGGCCGAGCCGGACACGAGCGAGCTCCTCGACGCCCTCCACGAGCGCGGGGTGCGGGTGCTGCTGCCGGTCCTCGGCCCCGGCCTCGTCCGGTGCTGGGGCCACTACACCGGCCGGGACGACCTCGAGCAGCGCGCCCCCGGCAGGCCGCCCGAGCCCTCCGGGGAGGTGCTTCCCGCCGAGGCGCTCGCGGAGGCCGAGGTGGTCATCGCCCCGGCGCTCGCCGTCGACCGCACCGGCATCCGGCTCGGCAGGGCGGCGGGTGGTACGACCGTGCGCTGCTGCACCGCCGCGCGGAGACCCCGGTGTTCGCGATGGTGCACGAGGCCGAGATCGTCACCGACACCCTGCTCCCCAGGGCCGAGCACGACCTCCCGGTGGACGCCGCCATCACCGAGGAGCGCTGGTTCCACCTCGGCGACGCCTCCTTCTCCACGAGCGCCTGAGCGCGGGCCTCAGCCGCCCGGGGCGCGCAGGGTGCTCGTCGTGGCCGCGGCCTCCTCGACGGCGGACCGGCTGAACGGCCAGGGGAAGGCCTCGCCGGCGGCCCAGGCGTCCATCTGGTCGGCGTAGAAGGCCGCGGCGGGGTGCCCGGAGACGCCGGTGAAGTTCACCCACAGCGACCTGTCGAAGTCGGCGAGGTCGACCACCATCCGCATCGACGGGACCGCCGTGACGCTGTAGTCGCGCCGGCCGTCGACCTCCGCGCTCGCGTCCCACCCGGTGGCGTTGACGATGCTCGAGCCGCCGCCCACGCCGACCGCGCCGGGGTTGGCGAACCACTGGAGCGGACCGGGCACGTCCGTCCCGAGGACGGGGTGCTCGGGAGCGACGACGTGGAGCTGGGACCACTGCCAGTCCTCGGGGTTCTTCCCGAGGGTCTGGGTGAGCTCGTTGCGGGCCGCGGTGAGCGCCTGGAGGAGGATCTCGTCCCGGCTCTCGACGAGGTTGATGGTGCGGCGGTCGTTCCACCACGCGTTCGTCGGGTCCTCGAGGAGCCGGCTGACGACGACGAGCCAGCGGCTGCCGCCGTCGGGGCTGAGCGTCGCCGGGAGGTCGTCACGGAAGGTGAGGTCGAGGAGGTTGGCCCACACCGCGGCGAAGTACGCGGCGGCCGCGGAGTCCCCGCTCTGCTGGTAACCCTCGTCCCGCCACTCCCGCAGGAGGGCGACCGCCTCCCGGACGAAGGGGTCGGTGACGGTGACGTCGAGGAGGGCGGGGACGAGCAGCTCGGCGTACGGACTGAACTCGTCGTTCATCGCGGCGTTGGCCCACTCCGCGTCGATCGGGGTTCCGGCGCTCGTCGCGTCGGCGATGAGGTCGCGCAGGCGCTGGGAGCGGAAGCCGTAGTCCCAGTCGCCCGTGAGGAAGGGGCCCTCGCCGGCGGGCTGCACGGCCTGGTTGGCGGCGACGATGAAGCCCTCGGGCGGGTTCAGCGCCCGCGGCATGTCACCCGCGGGGACGTAGCCGGCCCAGTCGTAGCGGGCGTCCCAGCCAGGACGCGGCCAGCTGCCGTCGGCCGGGACGGGGCCGTCCTCGACCGCCTGGCGCACCGGGATGCGGCCCGGCGCCTGGTAGCCGATGTCCCCGTCGGTGGTGGCGAAGACGATGTTCTGCGCGGGCACCTCGAAGAGTGCGGCGGCGGCCGCGACGTCCTCGGCGTCGCGGGCCCGGTTGAGCGCGAAGACCGCGTCGCCGGTGCGTCCCGGGGTGAGCGCCGTCCACGACATCGCAACGGCGTAGCCCCCGAAGCCGGGCGTCGGGGAGCCGTCGGGGACGGGGGCGTTGTTGGCCGCCGCGGTGTCCGGGAGGATCCCCGAGACGATGGGGCCGTGCACGGTGGACGCGACGCTCAGGGCGTCGTCGGTGCCGCCGTTGACCCGGATGGTCTCCGAGCGCCGGTCCAGGGGGACGCGCTCTCCGTCGCGCAGGTAGGTGCCGTCGTCGTAGACCCGCTCGAGGTAGAAGTCGATGACGTCGGCGCCGAGGTTCGTCAGCCCCCAGGCGAGGTCGGCGTTGTGGCCGATGATGACGCCGGGCATCCCGGCGAAGTCGAAGCCCGCGACGTCGAAGGTGCACAGCGTGCTGACCTCACGGCAGTGCAGCCCCACCTGGTGCCAGATGCCGGGGGCGCTCACCGCGAGGTGGGGGTCGTTGGCG
>DAHVRG010000153.1 GCA_027322565.1 Georgenia sp. | reverse complement strand
ATGTAGGTGTCCGTCTGGGGCAGGTACGCCTCGGGCTGGTAGTAGTCGTAGTACGAGACGAAGTACTCGACGGCGTTGTTCGGCAGCAGCTCGCGGAACTCCGTGGCCAGCTGGGCGGCGAGGGTCTTGTTCGGCGCCATGACGAGCGTGGGGCGCTGCACCCGCTCGACGAGCCACGCCGTCGTCGCCGACTTGCCGGTACCCGTGGCGCCCAGGAGGACGACGTCCTTCTCCCCCGCCTTGAGCCGGGCGGCGAGCTCGTCGATGGCCGCCGGCTGGTCACCGGACGGGACGTAGTCGGAGACCACCTCGATCGGCGCGACGGACCGCTGGAGATCGGTGACGGGACGCATGACCCAACGGTACGTCGCCCCGGTGACATCGTGGGGGCCGGGCCGGCGACTTCGCGACCGGCGGACACCCTGTACAGCGAATCCCCAGGAAGTTCGGCGTAGGTTGACAGTGACAACCGTGAGCACGGGAGGCAAGCGATGAGTGAGTCGAGCCGGCCACCCAAGGGGCAGGCCCGTCGGAAGCCGGAGGAGCCACCACCACCGCCGTGGCGGACCGAGGGGCTGCCCGAGCGCTCGGAGCAGCCGGAGGGACCCCGCTGGTGGCGCATCGTCCTGTGGGTGGCGCTGGGCTGGTTCCTCCTCTTCGGGCTGACCACCTTCCAGGACGTCGCCTCCTCGCGCGGGACGACCATCTCCTACACCGAGTTCCGGGAGCAGGTGGAGCAGGGCAACGTCGCGCGCGTCTACGCCCGCGGCGACTCGATCGAGGGGGTGCTCACCGAGCCGGCTCCGGCACCCGACGGCGACGGCACCTACCAGCAGTTCGAGACGGAGCGTCCCACCTTCGCCCAGGACGACCTCCTCGCCGAGCTGGCGGATGCCGGCGCCGTCGTCCAGGCGACCCCGATCGTCCAGGAGCGCGGCACCTTCGCCAACCTCCTCATCTCCCTGCTCCCGCTGGCGCTCATCATCCTCTTCTGGGTGTGGATCTTCCGCCGCCAGGCCAGGATGATGCGCGGCGAGGGCGCCGGCGGCCTGCTCGGCGGCGGGAAGAAGGTCAAACCGGTCGCGCCGGAGTCGGTCCGGGTGAACTTCGACGACGTCGCCGGCATCGACGAGGTGAAGAACGAGCTCACCCAGGTGGTCTCCTTCCTCCGTGAGCCGGAGCGGTACACCCGGCTCGGCGCCAAGCTGCCCAAGGGTGTGCTGCTCGAGGGCCAGCCCGGCACCGGCAAGACCCTCATCGCCCGCGCCACCGCCGGTGAGGCCGGCGTGCCGTTCTTCTCCGCCAGCGCCGCCGAGTTCATCGAGATGATCGTCGGCGTGGGTGCCCAGCGGGTGCGCCAGCTCTTCGAGGAGGCACGGAAGGTCGCGCCGTCGATCATCTTCATCGACGAGATCGACACCATCGGGCGGGCCCGCTCCGGCAGCCGCGCGGTGGGCAGCAACTCCGAGCAGGAGCAGACCCTCAACCAGATCCTCACCGAGATGGACGGGTTCACCGGCACCGAGGGGGTCGTCGTCATCGCCGCGACCAACCGGGCCGACGTGCTCGACCCGGCGCTCACCCGGGCCGGGCGGTTCGACCGCAAGATCACCGTCTCGCCCCCGGACCAGGTCGGTCGGGTGCAGATCCTCGGCGTCCACACCCGCGGCAAGCCGCTGGCCCCCGACGTCGACCTCGAGCAGGTCGCCAAGGCGACGCCGGGCATGACGGGAGCCGACCTCGCCAACCTCGCCAACGAGGCCGCCATCCTCGCCGCCGAGCGCAACGACACCGCGATCACCGCGCGCGACTTCGCCGTCTCGCTGGAGAAGGTCCAGCTCGGCAGCGAACGGGCCGTCGTCATGCCGGACGAGGAGCGGATCCGCACCGCGTACCACGAAGCGGGCCACGCACTGCTCGGGATGCTCCAGCCGGGCGCGGACCCGGTGCGCAAGATCTCCATCATCCCGCGCGGGCGAGCCCTGGGCGTCACGCTGTCCACGCCGGAGTCCGACCGGTACGGCTACGACGCCGCCTACCTCAAGGGCCGCATCATCGGCGCACTCGGCGGGATGGCCGCCGAGGAGGAGATCTTCGGCGTCATCACCACCGGCGCGGAGTCCGACCTGCAGACCGTCACGGGGATCGCCCGGCACATGGTCGGCCGCTGGGGCATGTCCCCGACGATCGGCCCGATCCAGGTCTACCCGCCCGAGGGCGACCCTCGTCAGACGGGTGCCTCGGACCAGCTGCTCGCGGCTGTCGACGAGGAGGTGCGTTCCCTCATCGTCGAGTGCTACGCGGAGGCACGGCGGCTGCTCCGGGAGAACCGCGGGTCCCTCGACCGGATCGTCGCCGCGCTGCTCGAGCACGAGACGCTCGACGAGCAGCAGGCCTACGCGGCCGCCGGGATCACCCAGGCACCCGCTCCCCCACTGCTCGTCGGTGCCCGGCCCGGGTCACCCGGCCACGAGGAGCCGCCGACGGCGGACGGCGAGGAGGACCTCGGCGAGGAGGAGCGCACCGCAGAGGACGAGTCCCTGCGGCGCTAGGACGAGGAGCCCGCCGCGGCCGGGAGGAGTCGCTCGTGCCACAGCGCGCGCACCTGGTCGAGCAGCTCCTCCGGCGTCCCGGAGTTGTCGAGCCACACGTCCGCGACCGCGCGTCGCTCCTCGTCCGTCGCCTGTGCCCTGATCCGGGCGAGTGCGTCCTCCCGCGGCATCCCGCGGTCGCGCACGAGCCGGGCGAGCCGTACCTCCTCCTCCGCCCCGACGACGACGACGAGGTCGTACTCGCCGGCGAGCCGCTTCTCGACGATGAGCGGGACGTCGTGGACGACGACAGCGTCGTGCGGCAGCCGAGCGAGGCGGCGGGCCGTCTCCGCGGCGATGAGCGGGTGGGTGATCGCCTCGAGGCGCGCCCGGGCCTCCGGGTCGGCGAAGACGACCCGGCCGAGGGCGGCCCTGTCGAGCGCGCCGTCCGGGGTGAGGACGCCGTCCCCGAACTCCGCGGCAACAGCCCGCAGCCCCGGCGTCCCCGCGGCGACGACCTCGCGGGCGAGGGCGTCGGCGTCGATGACCACCGCACCGAGCCGTTCCAGCTCGCGGGCGACGGTCGACTTGCCGGCACCGATCCCGCCGGTGAGCCCGATACGCAGCACGACGGTGAGCCTAGTGCTCCCGGCCGCCGGCCACGACGACGTCGACCGGCGTGCTGAGCACCGTGTCGAGGATCGTCCCCAGCGCCCGGGCGACTTCCGCGACGGGGAGCACGTCCGCCGGCGGGACGTGGACGAAGCCCGCGCGGACGCCCTCCCCGGCGTGGGCCAGGGCGGCGTACATGAGGGCGTTGCACACGTAGCTGCCCGCGGAGAGCGAGAGCTCGACCGGAAGGCCGGCAGCCTCGAGGGCCGCCCGGGCTGCCTTGACCGGGAGTGTCGCCGGCCGCGCGAAGGGCTGTCCGGGGAGCACCGGCTCGTCGACGGGCTGGGCACCGTCGACGTCCGGGATCCGGGCGTCGAGGAGGTTGACCGCGACCCGCTCGAGCGAGATGCGTTCGCGCCCGGCCGCCAGGCCGACGCCGAGGACGACGTCCGGCCGGTGGTGCGTCATGAGCCCGCTCACCTGGGCCGTCGCCCGCGCGAAGGAGACCGGGAGGACGGCGGTGACGAGCCCGGTCCCCGGAGGCCGGGACCACTCCTCGGCGACCCGCTCGACGGCGAGGCCCGACGGGTTCTCCGCGTGGACCCCGAAGGGCCCGAACCCGGTGAGGAGGACCGTCGTCACGGGTCTGACGGGTCCACCGGAGCGTGGTGGTCGTGCTCGGGCGTTCCGCGCTTCCAGTAGCCGCTGCAGTCGACGGCGGCCTGGTCGAGACCGAGCTCGCGGCGCAGGTAGCGACGGGCCGGGACGAGGGACTGGGCCTCGCCCGCCAGCCACCAGAACCCGGCACCGTCCTTGCTGGGCAGCGCCCGGACGGCGTCGGCGATGAGGGTGGTCGTCCCCGGCTCCGCCGAGCCGCGGTGCAGGTAGGTGACCTGGTGCGGGCTGTCCAGGGCGCCGAGGTAGGCCTCGTCGTCTGCGTCCTGCACCTCGGCGAGCACCGTGACGTCGGCGTCCTCCGGGAGGAGGCGCAGCCAGCGGGAGATGGCGGGCAGCGCGGTCTCGTCACCGGCGAGGACGTACCAGTCGGCACCCTCCGGCGGCAGCTTGGACCCGCGGGGGCCGGCGACGACGATCTGTGCCCCCTCGGAGACGTTCGTCGCCCAGGCCGAGGCCGGGCCGGCGTCGCCGTGGATGACGACGTCGAGCTCGAGCGCACCGTCCGCGTTCACCAGCGGGGTGTAGTCACGGGCGATCACTTCCCCAGCGGGGCGCTCCAGGCGGCCGTCGACGAGCCGCGGGGCGTTGAGCACGCCGGTGCTCGGGTTCGGGAAGAACACCTTGACGTGATCACCGGGGCCCAGGCTGGTGAACCCCTCCATCGGGCCGGCGAGGGTGACCCGGCGGATGCGGGGCGTGAGGTCCCGCCAGGCGGTCACGGTCATCTCACGCAGGGCGAAGTCGTGGCGGACCCGCTCCTGGCGGATGGTCGAGGAAACGGTGCTCATCCAGCGACCATAACCGCTGCTCAAGCGTCGGCGTGATGAGGCTCGTCACAGGCACGGGAACGACGAGGCCCACCACCCGGTGCGGGTGGTGGGCCTCGTCATCGATGCGTCCCGGTCAGTTGCCGGTGAGCTTCTCCCGCAGCGCGGCGAGCGCCTCGTCCGAGGCGAGCGTGCCGGTGGCCTCGGCCGGGGCCGAGGTGTAGGTGGTGGCACCGCCCGTGGGCGCGCTGCCCCCGGCGGCCTCGATGTCGGCCTCGATCGCGGCGGCGACCTGCCGCTTGTGGGCCTCCCAGCGGGCGTGGGCCTCGGCGTACTGCGCCTCCCAGGCCTCCCGCTGGGCCTCGTAGCCCTCGAGCCACTCGTTGGTCTCCGGGTCGAAGCCCTCGGGGTACTTGTAGTTGCCCTGCTCGTCGTACTCCGCGGCCATGCCGTACAGCGACGGGTCGAAGTCGTCGCTGTTCGGGTCGACGCCCTCGTTCGCCTGCTTCAGCGACAGGGAGATGCGGCGGCGGTCGAGGTCGATGTCGATGACCTTGACGAAGACCTCGTCACCGACCTTGGCGACCTGCTCCGGCACCTCGACGTGGCGCACGGCCAGCTCGGAGATGTGGACCAGGCCCTCGATGCCGTCCTCGACACGCACGAAGGCGCCGAAGGGGACGAGCTTGGTGACCTTGCCCGGCACGACCTGCCCGATGGCGTGGGTGCGGGCGAAGGCCTGCCACGGGTCCTCCTGGGTGGCCTTCAGCGACAGGGAGACGCGCTCGCGGTCCATGTCGACGTCGAGCACCTCGACGGTGACCTCCTGGCCGACCTCGACGATCTCGCTCGGGTGGTCGATGTGCTTCCAGGACAGCTCGGAGACGTGGACGAGGCCGTCGACGCCGCCGAGGTCCACGAACGCACCGAAGTTGACGATCGAGGAGACGACACCCTGGCGGACCTGGCCCTTCTGCAGCGTCTGCAGGAAGGTCGAGCGCACCTCGGACTGGGTCTGCTCGAGCCAGGCGCGGCGCGAGAGGACGACGTTGTTGCGGTTCTTGTCGAGCTCGATGATCTTCGCCTCGAGCTCACGGCCCACGTAGGGCTGGAGGTCGCGGACGCGGCGCATCTCGACGAGCGAGGCGGGGAGGAAGCCACGCAGGCCGATGTCGAGGATGAGGCCACCCTTGACGACCTCGATGACGGTGCCGGTGACGACGCCGTCCTCCTCCTTGATCTTCTCGATGGTGCCCCAAGCCCGCTCGTACTGGGCGCGCTTCTTGGACAGCAGCAGCCGGCCCTCCTTGTCCTCCTTCTGGAGGACGAGGGCCTCGATCTTGTCACCGACGGCGACGACCTCGTCGGGGTCGACGTCGTGCTTGATCGACAGCTCGCGGGAAAGGATGACGCCCTCGGTCTTGTAGCCGATGTCGAGGAGAACCTCGTCCCGGTCGACCTTGACGACGGTGCCCTCGACGATGTCGCCATCGTTGAAGTACTTGATGGTCTCGTCGATGGCAGCGAGGAGCTCCTCGGCCGAGCCGATGTCGTTGATGGCGACCTGCGGGGCGCTCGGCTGAGCGGGCGTGGTGATGGTCATAGAGTTACGGACTCCGATGCGGACAGGGAATAGTGCGGATATGGATGTTGGGGCGCCTACCGCGACCACCACACGCACAGCGGAACTGTCCGTCCACGCCAAGGTGTCGCCGGCCGCGAGCACACGTCACCGTGCGCGAGTCTACTGACCGCCCGGGTCCGGGACAAGAAGGAATGCGCCCGGGCGGCGCCACGGGCGGTGATCGTGACGAGGCTCACGCGAGGGTGTTGGCGACCCGGATGAGCTCCGACGGCACCCGCTTCTCCCGGCCGGCGACCTCCTCGAGCGGGACGAGGACGACGTCCTCGCCGCGTAGCGCCGTCATGACGTTCGTCCGTCCCTGTGCGAGGGCGTCCACGGCGGCCACCCCGAACCGGGAGCCGAGGATGCGGTCGGAGGGCAGCGGGGTGCCGCCGCGCTGCACGTGGCCGAGGACGGTGACCCGGGTGTCGAAGCCGGTGCGCCGCCGGATCTCCGTGGCGACCGCCTCACTCACCGCACCGGAGACGATCTCGCCGTAGCCGCCGTACTTCGTCTCCCACTCCATCGCGGTGCCCTCGGCCGGGACGGCCCCCTCGGCGACGACGACGATGGAGAAGGAGGCGTGCGCCCGGTGCCGGTGCCGCAGCCGTCGGGTGACCTCGTCGATGTCGAAGGGTTCCTCGGGGGTGAGCACGACCTCCGCTCCCCCGGCGATGCCGGCCTGGACGGCGATCCAGCCCGCCTCCCGGCCCATGAGCTCGACGACCATGACCCGGTTGTGGCTCTCCGCCGTCGTGTGGATCCGGTCGATCGCCTCCGTGGCGATGTGCACTGCGGTGTCGAAGCCGATGGAGCGGTCGGTGCCGGCGACGTCGTTGTCGATCGTCTTCGGGATGGCGGCGATCTGGACGCCGGTCTCGGCGACCTTGCTCGCCGCGTGGAGCGTGCCGTCCCCGCCGATGCAGATGAGGGCGTCAATGCGCTCGGCGGCGAGGGTGGTGTGGACCGCCTCCAGCCCGCCCTCGACGCTGTGCGGGTGGTAACGCGCCGTCCCGAGGAGCGTCCCGCCGGTGTCGAGCACCCCCCGGATGTCGTTCCGGGTGAGGTGCTGCACGTCCCCCTCGGCGACGCCCTTCCAGCCGTTGCGGAAGCCGATGACGGTGTGGCCGTACTCGCCGAGGCCGTGCTTCACCACTGCCCGGATCGCGGCGTTGAGGCCGGGACAGTCTCCGCCGCCGGTGAGCAGTCCGATGCGCACTGCGCCTCCTTCGAGCTGGGTTGCGGGGCCGGGATCCAGCCTAACGCCGGCGCGGGCCGCCCCGGCGCGACGGAGGTCCCGGCCGCCGGGGCAGGATGGGGGCATGGCACGTGCTGGGTTCTGGGACGTCGACGCCGCTGCGGCGGCCCGGGCGAACGGGCGGTGGTGGAGCGCGAACGCCGAGGAGTACCTCGACGAGCACGGGGCGTTCCTCGGCGACGCGGACTTCCGCTGGTGCCCGGAGGGCCTCCGGGAGGAGGAGGCCGGGCTGCTCGGGGACGTCACCGGCCGGCGGGTGCTGGAGGTGGGGGCCGGCGCGGCCCAGTGCTCGCGGTGGCTGGTCGGGCGTGGTGCGGACGTACTCGCCACCGATGTGGCCCCCGGGATGGTCGCCCAGTCCGCGGAGCTGGACCGCCGCACCGGACGCCGGGTGCCGGCGGTGGTCGCGGACGCACGCGCCCTTCCGCTCGGCGACCGGAGCGTGGACGTCGCCTTCACGTCGTTCGGTGCGATCGCGTTCGTCCCGGACGCCGTCCGGGTGCACCGTGAGGTCGCGCGGGTGCTCCGGCCGGGCGGCCGGTGGGTGTTCGCCGTCGTCCACCCGGTGCGGTGGATGTTCCCCGACGACCCGACCCCGCACGGGATGCGGGTGCTGCGCTCGTACTTCGACCGCACCCCGTACGTCGAGACGGACGATGCCGGGGCCCCGCTCTACGCGGAGTACCACCGGACGTTCGGCGACCACGTCCGGGAGGTGACGGCGGCCGGCCTCGTCGTGGACGACGTCGTCGAGCCGGAGTGGCAGGAGGGCAACGAGCAGGTGTGGGGCGGGTGGGGGCCGATGCGTGGCCGCTACGTGCCGGGCACGGCGATCTTCCTCACCCACCGGCCCGACTGACGCACCGACCCCCGGGAGCTCAGTGGGCGGCCTCGTGCCAGGAGCGGCCGTGACCGACGGAGACGTCGAGCGGGACCTGGAGCTCGGCTGCCGCGGCCATGTGCTCGCGCACGAGCTCCTCGACGGTCTGCTCCTCACCGGATGCCACCTCGAGCACGAGCTCGTCGTGCACCTGGAGGAGCAGCCGGGACCGCAGCCCGGCCTCTGTCAGCGCGCGGTCGACGTCGACCATCGCCACCTTGATGATATCGGCGGCGCTGCCCTGGATCGGGGCGTTGAGCGCCATCCGCTCGGCCATGTCGCGGCGCTGCCGGTTGTCGCTCGTGAGGTCGGGCAGGTATCGGCGCCGACCCATGATCGTCTCGGTGTACCCGGTGCGGCGGGCCTCCTCGACCACGCCGGACAGGTAGTCCCGCACCCCGCCGAAGCGTTCGAAGTAGTCCTCCATGAGGGTGCGCGCCTCACCCACCTCGATGCGCAGCTGGCGAGAGAGCCCGAAGGCCGACAGCCCGTAGGCCAGCCCGTAGCTCATCGCCTTGATCTTGGCCCGCATCGCGCTGGTGACCTCGTCGGTGGGGACCTCGAAGACGCGTGAGCCGACGTAGGAGTGGAGGTCCTCCCCGGTGCGGAAGGCCTCGATGAGCCCGGGGTCCCCGGACAGGTGCGCCATGATCCGCATCTCGATCTGGGAGTAGTCGGCCGTCATGAGGGTCGCGTACCCCTCCCCGACGACGAAGCCCCGCCGGATCCGCTGCCCCTCCTCGGTGCGGACCGGGATGTTCTGCAGGTTGGGGTCGGTCGAGCTGAGCCGACCCGTGGCTGCGATCGTCTGGTGGAAGGTCGTGTGGATTCGGCCGTCCGGCGCGACCGAGCGCAGCAGGCCCTCGACCGTCTGCCGCAGCCGGATGGCGTCGCGGTGCGCGAGCAGGTGCGCGAGGAAGGGGTGCTCCGTCTTGGCGTAGAGGTCGGCCAGGGCGTCGGCGTCGGTGGTGTAGCCGGTCTTCGTCCGCTTCGTCTTCGGCATGTCGAGCTCGCCGAAGAGGACCTCCTGGAGCTGCTTCGGGGAGGAGAGGTTGACCTCGTGTCCGATGACCTCGTAGGCCCGGGCCGCGGCGTCGTCCACGGCGGCGCCGAAGCGGCGCTCGAGCTCGCCGAGGTACTCGAGGTCCGCGGCGATGCCGGCCCGCTCCATGCGTGCCAGCACGTTGAGTACGGGGAGCTCGAGGTCGGCGAGGAGGCGACCGGCACCGCGGTCCTCCAGCTCGCCCTGGAGGACGGTGGCGAGGTCCCGCACCGCCGCGGCACGGACCCCGGCCTGGCGCCCGGCACTGCCCTCGTCGAGCACGAGCATCCCCTGCCCGGCGGAGTCCTCCTCCGCCTCGAGCTCGCGGCGCAGGTGCCGCACGGAGAGGTCGGACAGGTCGTACCGGCGCTGGTCGGGGCGGCACAGGTAGGCGGCGATCGCGGTGTCGAAGGCGACGCCGGCCAGCGGAAGCCCGCGACCGTCGAGCCGGTGCCAGGCGTCCTTCGCCTCGTGCAGAGCCTTAGGCGCGTCGGCGTCGGCGAGCCACGCGGCGAGCGCGCTCTCCTCCTCTCCCGAGACCTGGGCGAGGTCGCGGGTCACGGCACCCTCGCCGTCCGAGATCGCGATCGACCAGGCGTCGCCGCTGCCGTGGGCGACGGTGCCGGTCACGTGTACGCCGAGCAGCCGGCCACTGCGGGCG
>DAHVRG010000135.1 GCA_027322565.1 Georgenia sp. | reverse complement strand
CGCGGGTCGTGGGAGACGTAGCCGTGGTGGTGGAACCGCATCGCTCCTCCTCCGCCGCCGCGAGGTGCGCCGGGGTGCAGCCGTGCGCCCCCGTGAGTGTGACCCAGGTCTCAGCACCGTAGCAAGACTGTATATGATCCGGGACGCCGGTTCCGATAGTTGCGCACGGGCCTCCGGCCCACGCCGCACGGCCCGCCGCCTACGGCCGGAAGTGGTCCCAGCCGGTGTCGGCCGCGTGGGTGCGGTCCCGGGGGTCGAGGACGACGGCCGGACCGACCGGCCCCGGCTCGGCGACGACGCCGATACGGCGGAAGCCCGGCGGCAGGGCACGGTCCGGCGGGAAGGTCGCGAGCAGCCCGTGGTCCTCACCGCCCGCGAGGAGCCAGACCACGGGGTGGGCCCCCAGCGTCCGGGCGAGCGGTGCCAGCCCCTCGAGGTCGGCGGCCAGGCTCTCGGACACCGGGTCGAGGACGAGGTCGACGCCCGACGCCCGCGCCATCCGGCCCGCGTCGCGCAGCAGCCCGTCGCTCACGTCCATCATCGCGCTCGCGCCCGCCCCGGCCGCCGCGGGACCGGCGTCGTACGGGGGCGTGGGGCGGAGGAAGGCGCCGACCGCCGCCGCGGCAACGTCGTCGTGCGCGTGACCGGTCGCAAGGACGGCGTACCCGGCGGTCGCCCACCCGATGACGCCGGCATGGGCCACGACGTGCCCCGGCCGGGCACCCGAGCGCAGCACCGGGGCGCGGCCCTCGAGGTCGCCGTGGACGGTGACGGCGACGACGATGCGCTCCCCCGCGCTCAGGTCCCCGCCGTCCACCCCCACGCCGAGCGGCGCACACACGTCGGCGAGCCCGCGAGCGAGGTCGAGGACCCACTCCACCGGCGTCGCCGGCGGCAGCACCGTGCCGACGACCATGCTCGTGGGGACGGCGCCCATGGCGACGATGTCGGCGAGGTTCTGGGCGGCCGCCCGGGCGCCGACGTCGCGGGCGGTCCCCCACCCCCGGCGGAAGTGGTGGTCCTCGACGAGCACGTCCGTCGACACGACGAAGCGGCCGTCCGGTGCGGCGACGACCGCGGCGTCGTCCCCCGTCGGCACGACGGTCCGGCGCCCGCGGGGCAGCAGCGGGGCGAACCGGGCGATGAGCTCGGCCTCGGACAGGTCGGCGACGATGGCCGGGGCGCGGGAGTCGGTCACGGCCGTCACGCTACCGGCGGACGGTCGGAGGGGGGCCGTAGGGCGGGTTACGGTGAACGGCGTGAGACGACGTGTCCTGGGTGTCCTTGCGGTGGCGGTCCTCGCCGGGTGCTCCGCACCGGTCAACCTCGCACCCGGCCCGCACGCCTCCGACCCGGTGTGTGCCGAGGTCCTCCAGGCCGCGCCCGGTGTGCTGGCCGACGGTGAGGAGCGGTCGATCACCAGCCAGGCGACGGCGGCGTGGGGAGAGCCGCCCGTCACGCTGCGCTGCGGCGTCGAGGTCCCCGGCCCGAGCACGGAACGGTGCATCACCGTGGAGTCGGGCGACAGCTCGGTGGACTGGCTCGCCCTGGAGGGGGACGACGAGCTCGTGCCGGAGCACGCCCGGCAGGAGAGCGGCGCGTGGACGTTCATCACCTACGGCAGGGTGCCGGCGGTCGAGGTCGTCGTCCCCGCCGAGCGGGGTAGTGACCAGCCCACCGCGGTGCTCGTCGAGCTCGCCTCGGCTGTCGAGCGCACCGGCGTCGAGCGTGAGTGCGTGGGCGTCGACGACGTGTACTGACGCCTTCGGAGGACGGGACCTTTCGCCCGGTTCCCCGGGCAGGGCGGCGGTTACGGTCGAAGGAGAGTCCCCTACTGGAACGGAGGTCTCCCCAGTGGAGCTGTTGACCCGCAACGATGTGGCGGAGCTGGCCCGAGTGGAAGGTACCGGGGCCTGCGTCTCGGTGTTCCTCCCCACCCACCGGCGCGGCGGCGACACGGCGGCCGACGCACTCATGCTGAAGAACCTGCTCTCCCGGGCCGAGGACGCACTGGTTGCCGAGGGCCTGCGCCGCCCCGAGATCGAGGAGCTGCTCCGTCCCGCGCGCGAGCTGCAGGACGACGCCCTGGCGTGGAGCCGGATGAGCGAAGGGCTGGCGTTGTTCCTCTCCACCGATGAGGCCCGTGCCTACCGCGTCCCCCGTACGCTGCCCACCGCCGTCACGGTGGGTGACCGCTTCGTCTTCGCCCCGCTCCTGCGCCTGCTCGGCGGGCGGGAGCACTACCTCGTCCTCACCCTGAGCCAGGACCAGGTGCGGCTGCTCCACGGTGGACGACACGGTCTGGAGCAGGTCGAGCTGCCCGACGTGCCGAGCAGCGTCGAGGAGGTCGTCAGCGTACCGGCCGGCCGCCCCTCCCCCGTGGCCCGGGCGCTCGTCGGCGGCCGCCGGGGCCGGGCCGTGTTCTTCGGCCACGGCGCGAGCGACCCGAGGGAGGACGCCGTCCAGCGCTTCCTGCGCGAGGTCGAGGCAGGCCTGAAGGACGTGCTGCGCGACCGCGACCTGCCGCTGGTGCTCGCCGGGCTGCCGCATACCGTCGCCGCGTTCCGCGAGCTCACCTCCTACCCGCATGTGCTCGAGAAGACGGTCGACCGCCACTGCGACGACCTGAGCGATCACGAGCTTCACGAGCTCACCTGGCCGATCATCTCCGGGCTGCGGGACCGTCGCCGGGCCGCCGCGCTCTCCCGGCTGCGGGAGCTGGTCGGCACGGGCCTGGCCACGACCGACCCGGCGGCCGTCGAGCGCGCCGCACGCTCCGGCCGGGTGGCCGAGCTCGTCGTCGACGAGGCCGTGCCTCGCTGGGGCTCCATCACCGATCCGACGCTCGTGCACCTTGGCACCGACACCGAGTGGGCCGACGCCGAGCTGCTCGACCTCACCGCCCGGGCCACGCTGGCGGCCGGCGGCGAGGTGACCGTGGTCGAGGACGCCGGGCTGCCCGCCGGCATCGGCGCACTCCTGCGCTACTGACGGCGACCCGTGGTGCCACCGCCTGCCCGCGCCGCGGTCAGGCGGTGGTCAGCGCAGGCCGACCGGCCGCTCGAGGGCGAGATGGACGAGCTCGTCGACGAGCTCGGGGTAGCTCAGCCCGCTGCGCTCCCACATGAGCGGGTACATCGAGTAGGGCGTGAACCCGGGCATGGTGTTGACCTCGTTGATGGTCACAGCGCCCGACTCCCCGACGAAGAAGTCGACCCGGGCCAGACCCTCGCAGCCGAGCGCCTCGAAGGCTCGGGCGGCGAGGGTGCGCACCTGCTCGGTGACGTCGTCGGGCAGCTCGGCCGGGCAGCTGAGCCGGACGTTCTCCGCGTCGATGTACTTGGACTCGAAGTCGTAGAAGTCGTGGCCGGAGACGGCGATCTCCCCCGGGAACGCGGTGCGCGGAGGCTCGTCGCCGCGGCCCTGGAGGACGGCGCACTCGATCTCCCGGCCGGGGACCGCGGCCTCGACGATGACCTTCGGGTCGTGCCGCTGGGCGACGACGACCGCCGCCTCGAGGTCCTCCGCGCGCTCCACCTTCGAGATGCCGAGGGAGGACCCGCCCCGGGCGGGCTTGACGAAGACGGGGAAGCCGAGGCTCTCGACCGCGTCGGTCGCCGCCCCGCGGTCCGTGCGCCACAGGCGCGGTGTGATGACGGTGTAGGGGCCCACCGGCAGCCCGTGGCCGGCGAGCACGACCTTCATGTAGTGTTTGTCCATCCCCACCGCCGAGGCCAGCACACCGGAGCCGACGTAGGGGATCTGGGCCATCTCGAGCAGGCCCTGGAGCGTGGCGTCCTCCCCGAAGGGGCCGTGGAGCACCGGGAAGACGACGTC
>DAHVRG010000121.1 GCA_027322565.1 Georgenia sp. | reverse complement strand
TGACGTCGCACTGCTCGGCGACGAGGAGGGTGTTGTCGCAGGCCTCCGGGAGCTCGCGGAACAGGTCGCGCATCTCGGCGGCCGAGCGCAGGTAGTAGGTGTTGCCGGTGAAGGCGAACCGGTTGCCGCCCTCGTCGTAGGTGGGCTCGGTGAGCTTGCTCCCGGACTGGAGGGCGAGCATGACCTCGTGGGTCTTGGCGTCTTCCGGACGGGTGTAGTGGGAGTCGTTGGTGGCCAGGAGGGGGGCCCCGATCTCCTTGGCGAGCCGGAGGAGGTCGCTGGTCACCCGCCGTTCGATCTCCAGGCCGTGGTCCATGAGCTCGACGTAGTAGTGCTCTCGGCCGAAGATGTCCTGCATGTCCGCGGCGGCGCGCAGCGCCTCGTCGTACTGCCCGAGGCGCAGGCGGGTCTGGACCTCTCCGGAGGGGCAGCCGGTGGTGGCGATGAGCCCGCCGGAGTAGGTGCTGAGCAGCTCGCGGTCCATCCGCGGCCACTTGCCCATCTGCCCCTCGAGGGACGCGCGCGAGCCCAGCCGGAAGAGGTTGTTCATCCCCTCGTTGTCGCGCGCGAGGAGGGTCATGTGGGTGTAGGCACCACGGGCGGAGACGTCGTCCTTGGCCTGGTGCTCCTCACCCCACCGCACCCGGGTCTTGTCGAAGCGCGAGGTCCCCGGCGTCACGTAGGCCTCGAGCCCGAGGATCGGCTTGACGCCGTGCTTCTGGGCGGTCGACCAGAAGTCGAACGCCCCGAAGAGGTAACCGTGGTCGGTGATGGCCAGGGCGGGCTGCCCCAGGCGGGCCGCCTCGGCGAGGAGCTCGTCGACCTTGGACGCACCGTCGAGCATCGAGTACTCGGTGTGCACGTGGAGGTGGGCGAAGTTGTCGGATCCTCCAGCAGCCATGCCGGTAAGTCTAGGTCGCCCCGCCCACATCCCCGGCGACCCGCGCCGACCCTCCACGTCGGTCGGCGTGCCGCACCGCGTGCACCGGCACGCGCCCGTGGAGCCGGCTCAGGGCCGGGTCAGCGTGCGGGACATGTCCTGGTGCCAGATGCCGGCGTCGAGGTAGCGCTCGCCCGTCACGGGCGTGTAGCCGAGCCTGCGGTAGAAGCCCATCGCCGCCTCCTGGGCGCTGAGCACGACCTCGACGGCGGGCGGGTCGCCGACGGCGTGCCGCTCGAGGGCCACCTGCTCGAGAGCGGAGACGAGGACCGCCCCGATGCCGCGGCCGCGGGCCTCCCGCACGACGGCGAGACGCCCGAGGTGGACGTGGCCCGGCCCGTCACGCAGCAGCCGGCCGGTGCCGAGCACCTCGCCCGCCGGGTCGTCGACGGCGAGCACGTGGGTGGTGTTCGGTGCCTCGTCGAGGTCGTCGACCTCGACCTCCCGCGGGACCCCCTGCTCCTCGACGAAGACGGCGAACCGCACCTGCCAGGCCGCCGCGAGCTCTTCCCGGGTCGCCACGACCCGGGTGCGGACGCTCACCGCACGCCCTCCCGCATGGCAGCGAGCGCGGCGGCGAGGTCCGCGGGGTAGTCGCTGGTCACGACGACGTCGCGGCCGTGCCGCGGGTGCGCGAAGCCGAGCCGGACGGCGTGGAGCCACTGGCGGGTGAGCCCGAGCCGCGCGGCGAGCACCGGGTCGGCACCGTAGGTGGTGTCACCGACGCAGGGGTGGCGCATCGCCGAGGTGTGCACCCGGATCTGGTGCGTACGGCCGGTCTCGAGGTCGATCTCGAGCAGGGACGCACCGGGCATCGCCTCGAGTGTCGTGTAGTGGGTGACGGCCGGCTTGCCGTCCGCGACGACGGCGAACCGGTAGTCGTGGCGCGGGTCGCGGCCGACGGGAGCGTCGATCGTGCCGGCCAGCGGGTCCATGTGCCCCTGGACCAGCGCGTGGTAGACCTTCTCCACCGTGCGCTCCTTGAACGCCCGCTTGAGCGCCGAGTAGGCGAGCTCGGTCTTCGCGACGACCATGAGGCCGGAGGTGCCGACGTCGAGCCGGTGGACGATGCCCTGGCGCTCGGCGGCGCCGGAGGTCGCCACCCGGTAGCCGGCGGCGAGCAGCCCCCCGATGACGGTGGGGCCCTGCCAGCCCGGGCTCGGGTGGGCGGCCACCCCGACCGGTTTGTCGACGACGACGATGTCCTCGTCCTCATGGACGACGTCGAGCCCGGGGACGGGCTCGGGCGGCGCCGGCGCGGGCGCCTCGGGCAGGGTGACCTCGAGCCAGCCGCCCGCCACGAGGCGGTCGGACTTGCCCAGCACGCGGCCGTCGAGCAGCACGTCGCCGGCCTCGGCGAGCTCGGCGGCCCGGGTGCGGGACAGACCGAGCAGCCGCGCGAGCGCGGCGTCGACACGCTCTCCGGCCAGGCCGTCGGGGACGGGCAGGGATCGGGTCTCAGCCATCGTCGTCGGGGAGCTCCGCGAGACGTGCCTCCCGCCGGCTGCGCGGGCGGTTCCGGTCCGGCGTCCCGGTGCCGGGCGTGCCGGACGCGGGGGTGGCGCGCGGACCGGTCCCGGCGGGCGCGTGGTCGGTGTCGCGCGCGGGGGTCGCCGCCGGTTCCGCGGCGGTGGTCCCGGTCCCGGCCGGCTCGTCCTCGGGGCCGACATCCTCGGTGCCGACGTCGACGGCGCCGCCCGGCTGGACGCGGCTCGCCGACGGGGCGTCGGTCACCCAGGTCGAGATGTCGACGGCGTCACCGGTCGGGCGCGGCACTTCCGGGGAGAACTCGTCCTCCCCGGCGAGGGGCTCCTCGCCGAGGTCCTCCTCGAGCGGACGTACCGGGTCGGGCTCCTCGTCGGGCTCGTCGGCGGCTGCGTCACCGGCCGCCGGCTGGGCGACCCGGGTGCCGTCGACCTCGACACCCCGCAGCGCGAGGACGGCGATGAGCACGGCCGCGGCGACGATCGCGATGTCCGCGACGTTGCCGACGAACCAGCCGTTGTAGTTGATGAAGTCGACGACTTGTCCGCGCCCGACCCCCGGTGCACGCAGGAGGCGGTCGTAGAGGTTGCCCAGCGCGCCGCCGAACAGCAGCCCGAGCGCGACGGCCCACGGCCCCGAGTACAGCCGTCGGGCGACCCGCAGCACGAACACGACCACGGCGAGGGTGATGACGGTGAAGATCCACGTCATGCCCGTCGCGAGGGAGAAGGCGGCGCCGGGGTTGTAGATGAGCTGCAGGCCGAGGAGGTCCCCGACGAGCGGGGTGATGACACCGGGCGTCAGCCGGGCCTCGGCCAGGTACTTCGTCACCTGGTCGACGACGGCGATCCCGACCGCCAGCCAGAGGAGCAGGACGATCCGACGTCGCCGGCCCTGCTGGGTCATGCCTGTCCTTCCTCGGCACGCAGCGACGGCGGCAGCCCGGTGGGCCGCCGCCGTCGAGGCATGCTCAGCGACCGAACTGTGCCGGGCCGGCGTCCGTGCGCCCGGAGATGTTGCCGCGGCCCTCGACGTCCGCGAGCAGGGACTCGAGGTAGCTCTTCAGACGGGTGCGGTAGTCACGCTCGAAGACCCGCAGCTCGTCGATCTTGCGCTCGAGGAGCGAGCGCTCCTGCTCGAGCTGGGCCAGCGTCCGGTTGTGCTGCTCCTCCGCCTCGCGCACGATGCGATCCGCCTCGGTGCGCGCCTCGTGGAGGATGCGCTCACCCTCCTGCTTGCCGTTGTTGACGTACTCGTCGTGGACCCGCTGGGCCAGGGCCAGCATGCCGGTGGCGGACGTCGGCTCGTCGGCGGCGTCCTCCGCGGGAGCGGCGGGAGCGGCGGGCGGGGCGAAGGACTGCTCCGGCTCGGGCTCGGGCTCCGGCTCGGGCTCCGCGGCGGGTGCGGGCGAGACGGCGGTCGGCTGCTCACCGCTGCTCAGCTCGGCGATCCGCCGCTCGGCTGCGGCCAGCTTCGCCTTGAGCTCCTCGTTCTCGTTCTGGAGGGTGCTCAGCGTGTTGACGACCTCGTCCAGGAAGTCGTCGACCTCGTCCTGGTCGTAACCCTCCCGGAACTTCGTCGGCTGAAACTTCTTGTTCAGCACGTCGTCTGCAGTGAGCA
>DAHVRG010000120.1 GCA_027322565.1 Georgenia sp. | reverse complement strand
CCCATCGGGCGGTTGTCGTTCTTCTCGATGCCCATCGTCGTCGCGAGCCGGGCGGACACCCCGCCGGCGTCGATGACCACCCGCGCGTGGAAGGTGCGCTCCTCGCGGGTGCGCCGGCCGTTCTCGTCGACCAGCCGCGCGGTGACGCCCATGATCCGGCCGGACCGCTCGTGGCGGACCGGCCCGGTGACCGCCACCCCCTCCCGGAGCCGGGCGCCGGTGCGCTCGGCGTGGCGGGCGAGGATCTCGTCGAGGTCCATCCGCGCCTTGGCCAACCCGTAGGCGGGCTGCTCGGCCAGCTCGGGCCACGGGATCTCGATGCGGTGGCCGGCGCCGTACGTACGCAGCCCCCAGTTACGGATCCAGCCGTCGGACTCGTCGATGGACACACCCATGCGGATGAGCTCGGCGACCGCACGGGGTGTCAGTCCGTCGCCGCAGACCTTGTCGCGGGGGAACGTCGACTTCTCCAGGAGGAGGACGTCGAGGCCGTTCTGTGCGAGGTAGTGCGCAGCGGCGGAGCCTGCGGGACCTGCGCCGACGACGATGACGTCGGCGTCATCGTGGGGTTGGCGCACGTCACCTCTCCTGATTCTGCAGTGGATGCTCAGCGGCCCAGACCGGGCGTGGCGATGCGCAGGCAGTCTACAAAGGTCCTGACGGCAGGGCCGCTTAGGCTCACCTAACCAAGGGCTGGTGCCCTCACCCTGGGAGGATGGTCCCATGAGCCGAGCCGACCTCGACAAGCAGCCGCGTGACGTCGCCCGGATGTTCGACGCCGTCGCCCACCGGTACGACATCACCAACGACGTCCTGTCCCTCTGGCAGGACCGGCTGTGGCGGGTGGCCACCCGGCGTGCCGTCGCCGCTCAGCCGGGCATGCGGGCGCTCGACCTCGCGGCCGGCACCGGCACGTCGAGCGAGGCGTACGCCGACGAGGGCATTGACGTCGTCCCGTGCGACTTCTCCACCGGGATGGTCGGGGTCGGCAAGCGGCGGCGGCCGGACCTGTCCTTCGTCGCGGGTGATGCCACGCGGCTGCCGTTCGCCGACGAGTCCTTCGACGTCGTGACGATCTCCTTCGGGCTGCGCAACGTCGTCGACACCGACCGGGCGCTGCGCGAGATGCATCGGGTGACCAAGCCGGGCGGCCGGCTCGTGGTCTGCGAGTTCTCCCGGCCGACCTTCGGCCCCTTCCGCGCCGTCTACACCTGGTACCTCACCCGCGTGCTGCCGCGCGTGGCCCGGGTCGTGGCGTCCAACACCCCCGCCTACGGCTACCTCGCGGAGTCGATCACCGACTGGCCCGACCAGCGCGCACTGGCCCACGTCATCGCCCGGGCCGGGTGGCGGTCGGTGGCCTACCGCAACCTGTCCGGGGGCATCGTCGCGCTGCACCGCGCGACGCGCTGACCGTAGGATCACCGTCGATGTCCACTGCACCTGCCGGGGAGCCGTCGTCCGCCCTGCTCGCGCGTACCGTCCCGATCGCCGACCCGGGTGACCTGCTCGACCTCCTCCCCCGGCCGGACGCCGCCGGCACCATGAGCTGGGTGCGACGGGGCGACGGCCTCGTCGGCTGGGGCGTGGCCGCCCGGGTGGACACCGGCGGCGCGACCCGGATGATCGACGCCGACGCGTGGTGGCGGGAGACCGCCGCGTCCATGGTGGTCCGCGACGACGTGCGGCTGCCCGGCACGGGGCCGGTCGCGTTCGGCTCCTTCTCCTTCTCCCGCGACTCCGCCGCCGGTGGGACCCTCGTCGTCCCGCAGGTCGTCGTCGGGCGCCGCGAGGGCCGCAGCTGGCTCACCGTCGTCGGACCCGCAGGGCTGGGGCCGACCCCCGCCCTGCCGCAGAGCCGGGGCGACGTCGCGGCGGTCACCCCGCCGGGCGACGTCGAGTTCTCCGACGGTGCGCTCACCTCCGCGGAGTGGCAGCGGGCGGTTGCCGAGGTCATCGGCACGATCCGCACCGGGGCGGTGGAGAAGGTCGTCATGGCCCGCGACGTCGTCGCCCGCACGAGCCGCGACGTCGACGTCCGCCACCTGCTGCGCAACCTCGCCGCCGAGTACCCGACGTGCTGGACGTTCGCGGTGGATGCGCTCGTCGGGGCGACGCCGGAGCTTCTCGTGCGTCGCGACCAGGGCCTGGTCGCGTGCCGGGTCCTCGCCGGCACGATCCAGCGCACCGGGGACGACGCCGCCGACCTGCGCCACGCCGCCGAGCTCGCCCGCTCCTCCAAGGACCTGGGCGAGCACGAGCTCGCAGTGGAGTCCGTCGCCGACGCGCTGGGGCCGTACTGCTCGAGCTTCAACGTCCCGGAGTCACCGTTCGTCCTCCACCTGCCCAACGTCATGCACCTCGCCAGCGACGTGACCGGCGTGATCGACCGGAGCACCTCCGAGGGGCCGAGCTCGCTCGCGCTGGCGGCGGCCCTGCACCCGACGGCCGCCGTGGGCGGCACCCCGACCTCCGCGGCCGTGGAGGTCCTCGCCGCCGCCGAGCGGATGGACCGGGGCCGCTACGCCGCGCCGGTCGGCTGGATGGGCGCCGACGGCGACGGCGAGTGGGGTATCGCGCTGCGCTCCGGTGAGGTGACCGGACCCCGCACGGTGCGGATCTTCGCCGGCTGCGGCATCGTCGCGGCCTCCGACCCGGCCGCCGAGGCCCGGGAGTCCGAGGCGAAGCTTCGCCCCATGCGCAGCGCCCTGACAAGCTGACCCGGCTCCCGCCGCTCCCCCGTCCCTCGCTCCGCCGTCCCCCCGCCACCGTCTGGGTCGCCCCTATCACTCAGTTCGCCCTGCTCCGAAGGGCGACCCATGATCGAGAAGGGCGACCCAGGCAGGCTGGGCGGGGCCAGCCCCCAGGCCGGTGGGCGGGGACTGCCCCCAGCCAGGCGGGTGGGGGCAGCCTCAGGCCCGGTCAGGCCTCGCGGGTGGCGAGGGTGACCGCGACGTCGTGGGTGGTGCCGTCGCGGACGACGGCGAGCGTCGCCTCGTCCCCGGCGCCGTACTGGCGCACGTAGCCGGTGAGGGCCGCGGCGCCGTCGACGGCGTGACCGTCCACGGCGGTGACGACATCGCCGCTCCGCAGCCCGGCGTCCGCGGCGGGTGACCCCGGCTCCACCTGCTCGACGAGCGCCCCGGCCCGCGTGACGCCGTCGCTCTGGGTCGTCGTGTCGCTGAGGGAGACGCCGAGGAAGGCGTGCTCCGCCTGTCCGTGGTCGATGAGCTGCCGGGCGACGTCCGCGGCCTGGTCCACCGGGATCGCGAAGCCGAGCCCGATGCTGCCCGACTGCGGGCCGGAGAGGGTCGCGATCGAGCTGGTGATGCCGATGACGTGGCCGCCGGCGTCGAAGAGCGGCCCGCCGGAGTTGCCCGGGTTCACCGCGGCGTCGACCTGGATCGCGTTCGTCACGGTCGCCTCGGTCCGGCTCTGGGTGACGACCGGCCGGTCGAGGGCCGAGATGATGCCGGTCGTCGCGGTCGAGTCCAGGCCGAGGGGGTTGCCGATGGCCAGCACGGACTGCCCGACCTCGAGGTCGCCGGAGGTCCCCAGCGTCGCGGGGGCGAGGTCGTCGGGCGGGTCGGTGAGACGGACGACGGCGAGGTCCGTCGTCTCGTCCTGACCGACGACCCGGGCCTCGTAGAGCCGGCCGTCGGCCAGCGCCACCGTCACCGTGCGGGCACCGTCGACGACGTGGTTGTTGGTCAGCACGTTGCCGTCGGTGTCGAGGACCACCCCGGAGCCCTGTCCGTCGCCCGCCCCGGTCGCGACGTCGATGGCGACGACGGACCCGCGGACCGCGGCGGTGACCGCCTCCCAGTCGGGTGTCACCGAGGTGGAGCTCGCCGGGACGACCTGGGTCGGCGCCGCGGCCGTCGGCGGCGCGGGCGGGTCCGTGGCGAAGGCCCCGGTCACCGCAGCCGTACCGAGGCTGGCGAGCAGCGCCGCGGTCGCGGCCGTCCCGCCCAGGGCGGCCCAGCCGCGCCGGCGGCTGCGGGGTGCCATGGGGAGCACGGTGGCGTCCGCCGCCCGGTGCGACCACTCGCCCGCGAACGGGACGCGGGTGGCGGGGTCGGGGGCGGGCAGGTCGCCGGTGGCGGGCGCCTCGGAGGGCGGCGGGGTGCTCGCACCCGGTCTCTCGCCCGGCAGACCGGCGGCGGCCGGCTCGCCGCGCAGGCTCCCCGCGGGTGCCTCGCCGAGCAGCATGGCATCGACCTCCGCCTGCTCGCGGAGCACCCGGTCGGTGAGC
>DAHVRG010000118.1 GCA_027322565.1 Georgenia sp. | reverse complement strand
CGCGGGGCGGGGCGCCACGTCTCGGCGCTGAGCAGCCCGGCGACGGGCAGCCCCGGCGCGGCGAGGACGACGGCGAGTCCGGCGGCCGCGAGCGCCCCGAGGACCCGACGACGGTGGCGCCGCGCCGGGGGTACGGCGCCGTCGTCCGGGACGGCGCGGGCGGCGTCCGGCTCCGGCCGGGGCTCGAGGGCGTCGAGCAGCGCCGCCACGGCCGGCGGCATGAGGACGGCGTCGTAGTGCCACATCCACGACCAGTAGAACGGCACGTCGCCGAGGAAGCGCCAGGCGAGCGTCGGGACGGCGGCGAGGAGGATCGGCGAGCGCACCCCGACGACCCCGGCCACGGCGACGAGCAGGAGGACCGTGACGACCTTCTCCCCCGGTCCGGCGAACGCCGCCAGGGCGCCGAGCGGGTCTCGAAGCACGTCTCCGAGCGCGAGGTTGTCGGTGTAGTCGTACTGGCCCCGCGGGTTGAGCGCGGGCAGGACGAGCACCGTGGTGAGCGCGAACCACGCCCCACCCCAGACCGCCAGTGCGCCGCCCGCACGCCGGGCGCCCCGGTGCCGCAGGACCAGGCCGAGGACGAGGACGAGCAGCCCGAGGTCCTCCTTGACGAGGACGAGCGGCGCGAGCCACAGGACGGCGGCCCGCGGGCGCCGCTCGAGCAGCGCACACAGCCCGAAGGACAGGAGCGGCAGCGCGAAGGCGATCTCGTGGAACTGGCTGCGGACCGCGCCCTGGATGCCGTGGGACAGGAGGTAGAGGACGCCGACGGCCACTCCGGGCCCGCGGCCCAGCCGGCGCACCGCCAGTGCCGTCAGCGGCCACGCCGAGACGGCGATGAGCAGTGCCTGGACAATGAGCAGGGTGAGCCCGGAGGGGAACAGCCGGTAGACCGGGCCGAGGAGGACGAGGACCGGGTGGAAGTGGTCCCCGAGCAGGTTGAAGCCGTCACCCTTGATGGGGACGACCGGTGCCTCGAACGCGGCGTACGCCTTCGCCAGCTGGGTGAAGATCGCCAGGTCCCACGACGGTGCCGCGAGCCGGCGCCACTGGAGCACGACGACGAGCGTGTAGAGCGCGGCGCCACCGACGGCGACCAGCCAGGCCTCCGGCTGCCGGACGCGCGCACGGACGCGCACCGGCCGTGGGTCCGTCGCCGTCACACCTCCCCCCGCCGCTGGAGCCAGCGAAGCGCCGCCCAGCCGAACGGGACCCGGATCCAGAAGGTGAGCACCCGGAAGACCAGCGCAGCAGAGAAGGCGACGCCGGCAGGGATGCCTGCGACGGTGAGGCCACCGGTGAGCGCCGCCTCCACCGGGCCGATGCCGCCCGGGGAGGGCACGGCGGCCCCCACGGTGTTCGAGGTGAGGTAGGTGATCGCCAGCGTCGTCACCGGCAGCGAGTAGCCGAAGGCGGCCAGCGCGGCCCCGAACGCCCCGACGTAGCCGAGCGTCATGACGACGTTGCCGCCCAGTCCCATGAGCAGCCGGCCCGGGCTGCCGACGACCCACAGCACCCGCGGCCACACCTGCCGCAGCGTCGGGCCGACCTTGCGCCACACCCAGGTGCGGGCCGGGGGGACGACGAGGAGGACGACGACGACGAGGACGATGACGATCGTCAGGGTGTAGACGGCCGCGGAGGGCACCGACAGCGTCCCGGCGCTCCCCGTGACGAGCGCCATGACGACGAGGAGGAGCACCGTGGTGACGAACTGGGAGACCTGGACGAGCGCGACGGTCGCCACCGCCAGCGGGGTCGCGATGCGCTGCCGGATGAGGTAGCGCAGGTTGAGGGCTGCCGGGCCCACCCCGGCCGGGGCGACGAGTGCGACGATGCCCGCGGCGATCTGGACCACCGTCGTGCGCCACAGCCCGAGCCGCTCCGGGGAGAAGGCGACGAGCCCCATCGCGCTGCCGACGAAGGTGAACAGCCCGAAGACGAAGGTCGCGACCAGCCACCACGGGTTGGCGTTGCGGGCAGCCGCCACCACCTGCTCGAAGTTCAGCGTCCCGAGGAGCAGCCAGACCGCGACGATGCCGATCGTCACCATGACGACGGTGCGCATGCTGAAGCGCGCGAGCCGGATCGGCTCGACGTCCGCCGCCGGGTGCTGGTCGACGAGCCGGGCCCGCAGCGAGTTGAGCAGCTCGCGGGGCTTGTCCACCTCGGAGCGGGTGTGCGGGGTGAGGATGACGGGCTGGAGCAGCGGGGCGATCGCGGCGAGCTGCTCGCTGCCCAGGCAGCGGGTCGCGCTCTCCAACGCCCGGTCCTCCCCGACCTTTGTCGCGGTGATCGCGAGCAGCTGCGCGAGGTCGAGCCGCCGGGAGAGCTCGGAGGAGGCGATCTCGCCGTTGTCCCAGTCGAGGAGGAAGACGGTGTTGTCCTCGGTCACGAGCACCGCGTTGGCGGTGAGGTCCAGGTGGGCGATGCCGGAGGCGTGGGCGGTGCGCAGCTCCTCCCAGATGCGGTCGAGCAGCTCGTCGGTGACCTCGTCGGCCGACATGTCGGAGAGGCGCCGCGCGCCCGGGATGTGCGCGGCGACCATGATCATCGAGTCGCGTGCCTCGGCGATCCCGACGAGCGGGGGTGTGCGCACCCCGGCGCGCTCCGTCGCGTAGGCGAGCAGCGCGGCCCGGTCCGCGGCGTCGCGCAGCGAGGTGGCGCGCCGCCGCCGCAGCCCGCGCACCCGCAGCCGGGTCCACAGCGAGGCGAGGTAGCCGACCACCGGCCGGTCGCCGTCGAGGATGGTGACGTACCAGCGGCGGTCCTCGGTGTCCCACACCGAGTAGACGCGGTGCGCGCTCACCGGGTCGAGGTTGACGCCGCCGGGGCTGGCGGAGGCGGCGACCACCGCGTGCGGGTCGGTGAGCGCGTCCGGGACGATCGTGTCCGGGGTGCGGGCCACGCCGGGCCAGGGCTCGGCGGCGGGGTCGAGCGCCGCGCCGTCGGGCTCGGGCAGCCGCTCCGTGTAGCCGATGGGGGCGGACGTCGTCACCGTCCAGGCGGCGACGTCACCGTTCGTGGGCGGGTCGAGCCGCACGACCCGGACCGGGTCCAGGCCCGCGCGGCGCATGCCCTGGACGAGCTCGATCCCCTCGGCCCGCTCGTTGAAGACCCCGACGACGTAGCGTCCGGCCAGCCCGATGACTCGGCCGATGAGCACCGTGACGACCGCGCCGGGCAGGGTGAGCGCACCGCGGATCACGGTGAGGACGAGGACGGCCCACAGGAGGTTCCACGACCACCGCACCGTGGGCCGCTGGTCCCGGGTCCCCACGGTGGTGAGCAGCGCGGCCAGCGCCGCCACCAGCGGGTTCATCGCGATGACGCTGGCACCCTCGGTCGTGATCGTCAGCCCGACCGACAGCGCGGTGGGGCCGTAGGTGTCGAGCAGCCACACGGCGGCCGTCGTCACGCCCCAGGCGACCACCGCCGCGGCGAGCGCCTCGAGGACCGAGCGCCACCGCCGGCGCACGAGCTGCATGACGACGACGAAGAGCGGGAGGAAGAGGGTGACGAGACCCTCGAGCACCGTGACCGGGAGGAGCAGGATCTGCCGGAGCACGAGCGCGGCCGCGGACTGCACGTCCTCGGTGACGCCGATCGCCGTCGCGTGCGCGTACACGGCGAGCAGGAGCACGACGGTGATGCCGAGGATCGACAGGACGAGCTCGATGAGGTCGCGCGGGCGGCGCACCCGGGCGACGGGGAGGTCGACGAGGAGGACCCTGCGGCGCGGGGCCTCCCGGGTACCGGGGACGGACACGCTGGCGTCGCCGGCCCGTTCGGTCATGCGCCGAGTGTAGGCGGTTCGGGCCTGCTCCCCGCGGAGGCACCCGGCGCCCCGGGCGGCCGGGGCGAGTTGCCCTGCCGACCGGTCGAGGAGGCGGGGAGGTGGCTGGGAGTCAGCCGATGCCCAGAGTCCTCAGGATCCCGGCGGGGAGCAGGGCGTACCCGACGAAGGCGACGACGTCGATGAGCGTGTGGGCCACGACGAGCGGCATGGTGCGCCGGCGTCGCCGGTAGTACTCGGCGAAGACGACGCCCATGGCGACGTTCGCCAGCCCGGGGCCGATGCCCTGGTAGAGGTGGTAGGCCCCGCGCAGCAGGGCGCTCGCGGCGACGACGGCAGCGGGCCGCCAGCCGAGCTGCTCGACCCGCTCGATGAGGTAGCCGGCGGCGATGACCTCCTCGACGACCGCGTTCTTCAGCGCGGCCAGGACGAGCACCGGCACCGTCCACCAGTACTGGTCGAGGGTGGCGGCCTGGACGTCGACGGTGATGCCGAGGGCCCGGCCCGCCGCGTAGAGCGCCAGGCCGGGGACGCCGATGAGCGCGGCGAGCCCCACGCCCACCGCGAGGTCGCGGCCGGGCCGCGTGACGGTCAGCCCGATCCGGGTGGTGGCCCGCCGTCCCGGTTCGCTGAGGAGGAAGAGGGCGAGGGCGACGGGAACCAGGGCGAAGCCGATGCTCAGCAGCTGGTAGGTGAGGTCGAGGTAGGGCCGCGGGGAGCGCGAGGGGTTGAGCGCGGCCGCCTGGTCGCGCAGCGGCGTCTCGGCGGTGAGGCGGGCCACGATGTTGACGACCGCGTACAGGGCGGACTGCCCGAGCGACAGACCGAGGACGATCCACAGCTCGGTGCGCAGCCGGCGGCGCGGCGTTCCACCGGCCGCCTCGACACCCTGAGGGGACGGCTCCACCCTGCGGTTATAGCAGGCCGACGCCGCGTCCGTTCGTCGGACCCGGCATCTCGCCTACCGGACGGCGATGCCCTAGCGTTGGCACCGGTTCCTACGATATGGGCACCATCCAGAGCAGCCGAGAGACCTGGCTCGACGACGCTGCAGCAACCCCGCCGGTCGGGTGCTCCCGCCAGGAGCGATGGAGGACCCCCGTGATCAGTCTCAGCGACCTGCGAAAGGTCTACCGCACCCGCGGTGGCCAGCAGGTCGTCGCCCTCGACGGGATCGACCTCCACGTGCCGCGCGGAGCCATCCACGGGATCGTCGGGGAGTCGGGTGCCGGGAAGTCCACGCTCATCCGCTGTCTCACCGCACTCGAGCAGCCGACCTCCGGCTCCGTGGCGATCGACGGGGTGTCCCTCACCGGCCTGGGCGAGCGGGCGCTGCGCCGGCAGCGGCTGAGGATCGGGATGGTCTTCCAGCACGTCAACCTGCTCGAGGCGCGCACCGCCGCGGCGAACGTCGCCTACCCCCTCCGGGTGGCCCGGGTGCCTCGCGCACGGCGGGCCGAGCGGGTGGCCGAGCTGCTCGACATCGTCGGGCTGACCGACCGCGGTCAGTCCTACCCCTCGCAGCTGTCCGGCGGGCAGAAGCAGCGTGTCGGCATCGCCCGCGCGCTCGCGACGGAGCCCGCCGTGCTCCTGTGCGACGAGCCCACCTCGGCCCTCGACTCCGACACCACCCGGCAGATCCTCCGGCTCATCCGTGACGTGCGGGACCGGCTCGGCATCACCGTCCTCATCATCACCCACGAGATGTCGGTGGTCCGCGAGGTGTGCGACTCCGTGACCCTCCTGGACCGCGGCCGCATCGCCCAGAGCGGCCCGATCGACGAGGTCGTCGGCGACCACGGCTCGCGGCTCGCCCGCTCGCTCGTCCCGCTGCCGCCCGCCCCGGCCGCGCCCGGGCACCGCACCCTGGAGCTCGCCTTCGGCGGGGAGACGAGCACTGCCCGGGTCCTCGCCACGGTCGGCTCGCTCGGGGAGGGCGTCGAGGTGTCGACCGGGACGATCGAGACCCTCGCCGGCACCCGCGTCGGCCGGATGCGGCTCACCCTGCCCAGCGCTGCAGTCGCCGACGCGACGCAGCGGCTCCGGGCCGCCGGGGTCCACGTCGAGGAGGTCGCGCCATGACGTGGCTCCAGGAGGCGCTGAGCAACCCGGTCATCACCGACCGGGTGCCCGAGGCGACGCTGCAGACCATCTGGATGACCGGGCTGTCCTCGATCGTCACGGTGCTGCTCGGGCTGCCGCTCGGGCTCGCGCTCGTCGTCACGGCGCCGAACGGGCTGCGCCCGAGCCGGACGCTCAACGCGGTCCTCTCGACGGTCGTCAACATCGGCCGCTCGATCCCGTTCATCATCCTCATGGTCGCGATCATCCCGTTGACGCGACTGCTCACCGGCACCACCTTCGGCTGGCAGTCGGCCGTCGTGCCGCTCTCCGTCGCCGCCATCCCCTTCTTCGCCCGGCTGGTGGAGAACGCCGTGCGCGACGTCAGCCCCGGCAAGATCGAGGCGGCCCAGATGGTGGGTGCCTCCCGGCTCGGCATCGTCGGCGGCGTCCTCGTCCGCGAGGCGCTGCCCGGCATCGTCGGCGGCGTCACCGTCACCGTCATCACCCTCGTCTCCTACTCCGCGATGGCCGGTGCGCTCGGCGCCGAGGGCCTCGGGGCGCTGGCCATCAACCACGGCTACCAACGTTTCCAGGCCGACGTCATGGTCGTGACCGTCGTCGTCATCGTCGTCCTGGTCCAGCTCATCCAGATGCTCGGCGACCTCGCCGTCCGGCTGGTCGACCACCGCTGACCCCGCAACACCGAAAGAGGAACCCCCATGCGCATCACCCGACCCCTCGGGACGACCTCCCGGGTCGCCGCCGTCCTCGGCGTCTCCGCCCTCCTGCTCGCCGCCTGCGGCGACTCCGACTCCGGCGACGACGCGACCGCCGACCCCGGCGCCGAGGAGACGGCCGAGGGCGAGCCCCGCACCATCGTCATCGGCGCCAGCCCCACGCCCCACGCGGAGATCCTCGAGTTCGTCCAGGAGAACCTCGCCGGGGAGGCGGGCTTCACCCTGGAGATCGTCGAGTACACCGACTACGTCCAGCCCAACGTCCAGCTCGCCGAGGGCGAGCTCGACGCGAACTTCTTCCAGCACCTGCCGTACTTCGAGGCGGAGGTCGCCGAGAAGGGCTACGACTTCGCCCACTTCGACGGCGTCCACATCGAGCCCTACGGCGTCTACTCCGAGAGCGTGGCCTCGCTCGACGAGCTGCCCGACGGCGCCCAGGTCGGCGTCCCCAACGACCCGTCGAACCAGGCACGCGCGCTCGAGCTGCTCGAGGGTGAGGGCCTGTTCACGCTGGCCGACGTCGAGGACCCGACGATCTTCGACGTCGCGGAGAACCCGAAGAACATCGAGCTCGTCGAGCTCGAGGCGGCCCAGCTGGTCCGCAGCCTGCAGGACTTCGACGCCGCCGTCATCAACGGCAACTTCGCCCTCGAGGCCGGCCTGAGCCCGGCGAACGACTCCATCGCGCTGGAGTCCGGTGAGGACAACCCCTACGCGAACCTCGTCGCTGTGCGGTCGGAGGACGTCGACGACCCGGCGCTCGTCGCGCTGGACGAGGCGCTGCGCTCTGAGGACACCCGCGCCTTCTTCGAGGAGCGCTGGCCGGACGGCGAGGTCATCCCCGCCTTCTGAGCCGCGCGCGGGTCGCCCCGTCCCCGCTCGCCGCGCCCCCGGGTCGCCCCGGCCCCGCTCACCGCGCCCCTTTCGATCGTCGGTCGCCCCTCCGCTGGGGCGACCGATGATCGAGAGGGGCGTCCTGAGTCTGGGAGTGGGTGGGAGTGGGTGGGGCGGCCGCCGCGCCCGTCAGGCGGCGCGGCGCAGGCGCAGGGAGTTGGCGACGACGATGACCGAGCTCGCGGCCATCGCGGCGCCGGCGATCATCGGGTTGAGCAGGCCGAGGGCGGCCAGCGGGATGGCCGCCACGTTGTAGGCGAAGGCCCAGAACAGGTTCTGCTTGATCACCCGCAGGGTTGCGCGGGAGACCGCGATCGCCGTCGGGGCCGCGCGGAGGTCTCCCGTGACGAGCGTGATGTCGCTCGCCTCGATGGCCACGTCGGTGCCCGTCCCCATCGCCAGGCCCAGGCCCTGCTGCCCGGCCTGGGCGAGCGCCGCGGCGTCGTTGACGCCGTCTCCGACCATCGCCACGACCCGGCCCTCGCGCTGGAGGCGGGCGACGACGTCGAGCTTGTCCTCCGGCAGCACCTCGGCGACGACGTCCTCCGCCGGGATGCCGACCTCCCGGGCGACCGCCTCGGCGGCCCGCCGGTTGTCACCCGTGAGGAGCAGCGGGCGCACCCCGAGGGCGCGCAGGCGGGACACCGCCTCGACCGACGTCGCCTTGACCGTGTCGCGGACCGCGAGGACGCCGCGTGCGGTGCCGTCCCAGGCGACGACGACGGCCGTCGCCCCGCCCACCTCCGCGGCGCGGTGCTCGGCGGCCACGGCGTCGTCCAGCGTGACGCCCCGCTCGGCGAGCCAGGCCGGGCGACCGACGAGCACCTCCCGGCCGGCCACCCGCCCGCTGACGCCGCGGCCCGCATGGTTGGAGAAGTCGGTGACCTCGGGCAGCGTGCCGAGCTCCGCGCGGGCACCGGCGGCGACCGCCTGGGCGATCGGGTGCTCGCTCGCGGCCTCGACCGCCCCGGCCATCCGCAGCACCTCGGCGCGGTCACCGGTGGTGCGGACCTCGGCGAGCTCCATCCGGCCCTCGGTGACCGTGCCCGTCTTGTCGAGCACCATCGTGTCGATCCGGCGGGTGGACTCGAGGATCTCCGGACCCTTGATGACGATGCCGAGCTGAGAGGCGCGCCCGGAGCCGACGAGCAGCGCCGTCGGGGTGGCGAGCCCGAGCGCGCACGGGCAGGCGATGATGAGGACGGCAACCGCGGCGGTGAACGCCGCCTGGAGGCCGGCGCCGGTGAGCAGCCAGACGGCGAGCGTGCCGAGTGCCACGACGACGACGATCGGCACGAACACGGCGGAGATGCGGTCGGCCAGCCGCTGGACCGGGGCCTTGCCGGTCTGCGCCCGGGTGACGAGGGGGCCGATCTGCGCGAGGGTGGTCTCCTCACCGACGCGGGTGGCGCGGACGACGAGGCGGCCGGAGGCGTTGACGGTCGCCCCGGTCACGGCGTCCCCGACACCGACGTCGACAGGCACCGGCTCGCCGGTGAGCATCGAGGTGTCGACGGCCGAGCTGCCCTCGACGACGACGCCGTCGGTGGCAACCTTCTCCCCGGGACGCACGACGAACAGGTCCCCGACCGCGAGCTGCTCGATCGGGACCCGCTGCTCGGTGCGGCGCCCCGAGTCGTCGACACTCACCCGGGCGACGTCCTTCGCGCCCATGGACAGCAGGGTGCGCAGCGCGTCACCGGCGCGCCGACGGGAGCGGGACTCGGCGTAGCGGCCGAGGAGCAGGAAGGTCGTGACGACGGCGGCCACCTCGAAATACAGCTCGGGCGTCCCGACCTCGCCGAGGGCCGCCCGGGGGAACAGCGCGGGGCTCATCCGCATGCCGATCTCCCCGGCACCGCCGAGGAGCAGCGCCCAGAGCGACCACAGGGTGGCGGCGGTGACCCCGAGGGACACGAGGGTGTCCATCGTCGAGGCGCCGTGCCGGGCCGCCTTGGCCGCCGACCGGTGGAAGGGCCAGGCGCCCCAGGTGACCACCGGCAGGCTGAGCAGGGTGACCACCCACTGCCAGCCGGGGAGCTGGAGGGCTGGGACCATCGACAGGAGGAGCACCGGGACGGTGAGGGCGGCCGCGACCCTGAGCCGGCGCAGGAGGTCGGCCTGCCGCTGTTCGGCGGGGGAGGAGGTGTCCTCCCCGGCGGCGTGCGCGTGGCCGGCGAGCGCGTGCTCGGCGTCGTCGGACGTGTCGTCGTCGTGCGTGCGCCGCCGGGTGACCGCGCCCGCATAACCCGCCCGCTCGACGGCGGCGAGCAGGTCGTCGTCGGCGACCGGCTCCGCGAGCGTGACGTGGGCGCTCTCGGTGGCGAGGTTGACGGTCGCCGTGACGCCGGGAACGGCGTTGAGCCGCTTCTCCACCCGGTTGACGCAGGCGGCGCACGTCATCCCCTCGACGGCGAGGTCGACCTCGCCGTACGGCTCGAGCGTCTGCTGGGGGGACGACATCAGGTGCTCCTCCGGGGTGCTCAGTTGTCAGCGTGGACGGCGGTCACCGTGTAGCCGGCCTCGTCGACGGCGGTGCGCAGGGCGCCCTCGTCGAGTGGCGCGTCGGAGACGACGGTGACCTCGGAGGTGCCGCCCTCGCGGAGGATGATGCTGACCTTCGAGACGTC
>DAHVRG010000111.1 GCA_027322565.1 Georgenia sp. | reverse complement strand
CGCGGCCGTCACCGTCCCGGCCGCCGGCCGTCCCCTGGAAGGAGCCCGACCGTGACCGCCACCGTCACCCGGCTCGAGCCGCCGGTCACCGCATCCTCACCGCCCGGCTCCCGGCCCGGCCAGCAGCGACGCCCCCGCCGGCGCCGCCCGAGCGTGCCCCTCGGCGCGGTCCTCGCCTGGGCCGTCGTCGCCGTCGTCCTGCTGTGGGCGTTCTTCCCCGGCGTGTTCGCCCCGCACGACGCCTACGCGAGCGTCACCCGAGGCCTGCACCCGCCGAGCGCCGAGTTCCCCTTCGGCACCGACACCAACGGCCGCGACCTGTTCTCCCGGGTCGTGCACGGCGCGTCGGAGTCGCTCGCCGGGGCACTGGTCGCCGTCACCGTGGGGCTGAGCGCCGGCACCCTGCTCGGCGTCCTCGCCGGCTCGGTCGGGGGGATCGTCGAGGACGGCATCATGCGCGTCGTCGACGTCCTCCTGTCGATCCCGGGGCTCCTGCTCGCACTCACCGTCGTCGTGCTGCTCGGGCCGGGCACGGTCAACGCCGCGCTCGCCGTCGGGATCGGCGCGGTCGCGAGCTTCGCCCGGCTGGTCCGCTCCGAGGTGGTCCAGGTGCGCGGGACCGACTACGTCGAGGCGGCCTACGGCAGCGGCGGGCGCCTCCTGCCCGTGCTGTGGCGCCACGTGCTGCGCAACTCGCTGCGGCCGGTGGTCGCCCTCGCCGCGCTGCAGTTCGGTGCCGCCATCCTCGCGCTGTCGACGCTCGGCTTCCTCGGGTACGGCGTCACCCCGCCCGAGCCCGAGTGGGGGATGATCATCGCCCAGGGACGCGACCTCCTGGGCGCGGCCTGGTGGGTGACGACCCTGCCCGGTCTCGTCATCGTCGCCGTCGTCCTCTCCGCGAACCGGCTCAGTCGCTCCCTGGGGAGCGAGCGATGACCCTCCTCGACATCCGGGACCTCGAGGTCGCCTACCGCACGCGAGGCGGCGCGGAGCACACCGCCGTCGCCGGCGTCTCCCTCACCGTCGCGCCCGGGGAGGTCGTCGCGATCGTCGGCGAGACCGGGTCGGGGAAGACGACGACGGCGCACGCCGTGCTCGGCCTGCTCGCCCCGAACGCCACCGTGCGCGGCGGCCGGGTGCTGCTCCAGGGCACCGACCTCAGCGGCTGGTCACGCAAGCGGCTGGAGACCGTGCGCGGCCGGGTGGTCGGGCTCGTCCCGCAGGACCCGGGGACCTCCCTCGACCCGCTGCGCACCGTCGGTTGGCAGGTCGCCGAGACCCTCCGCGTGCACGGGGAGCGGGACCGGCGGACCCTCGACGCACACGTCGCCGAGCTGCTCGAGCGCGTGGGCCTGCCCGACCGGCGGATCGCCGACGCCTACCCGCACGAGCTCTCCGGCGGCATGCGCCAGCGCGTCCTCATCGCCGCCGCCCTCGCGCTGCGGCCCGCACTGCTCATCGCCGACGAGCCCACGAGCGCGCTCGACGTCACCGTCCAGCGCCGCATCCTCGACCTGCTCGACGAGCTGCGCGAGCAGGACGGCAGCGGCGTCCTCTTCGTCACCCACGACCTCGCCGCCGCGGCCGAGCGCGCCGACCGCATCGTCGTCATGCGCGGCGGACGGGTGGTCGACGCCGGCCCGGCGAGGCGGGTGGTCACCGCCCCGGCCGGGGACTACACCCACCGGCTCGTGCGCAACGCCCCCGCCCTCAACCCGGCACCGTTCCGGCCGGCGCCCCCGGCGGCCGCGGCCGGCCAGGCCCCGGCGATCGAGGTGCGCGGACTGGCGAAGGAGTTCACCGGCCGCAGCGGCCATTCGGTGCGCGCCGTGGACGACGTGAGCTTCGCCGTCGCCGCCGGCACCACCCACGCCATCGTCGGAGAGTCCGGCTCCGGCAAGTCGACGACGGCCCGTATCCTCCTCGGCTTCGAGCGGGCGACGGACGGCGCCGCCCTGGTCCACGGCACCGACGTCACCGCCCTGCGCGGCGAGGTCCGGTGCCAGTTCCGGCGCCGGGTCCAGCTCGTCTACCAGAACCCGTTCGCCTCGCTGAACCCGCGGATGACGGTGCGCGACATCGTCGCCGAGCCGCTGCGCAACTTCCGGCTCGGCAGCCGCCGCGAGCGCACCGAACGGGCGGCCGCGCTGCTCGACCGGGTCGCCCTCGGCCCGGAGTACCACCGCCGCCGGCCCCACGAGCTCAGCGGCGGCCAGCGGCAGCGCGTCGCGATCGCCCGGGCGCTGGTGCTCGACCCCAGCGTCGTCGTCCTCGACGAACCCGTCTCGGCGCTCGACGTCAGCGTCCAGGCGCAGATCCTCGACCTGCTCGCCGAGCTGCAGCGCGAGCGCGGCCTGACCTACCTGTTCATCTCCCACGACCTCGCCGTCGTGCGGCAGGTCTCCGACACCGTGACGGTGCTGCACCGTGGCCGCGCGGTGGAGAGCGGCACCACCGCGGAGATCTTCACCGCCCCCCGCAGCGAGTACACCCGCGAGCTGCTCGCGGCCGTCCCACGGCCCCGTCTCGCGGCCCCTGCCGACACCCACTAGGAGCCCGATATGACCACCGACGCCCTCACCCGCACCGACCCGTCCGGTCTCGCCGGCGACGACGTGCTCCGCGACCTCGCGGGCATCCCCGCCGACAGCCCCGTCGACCGGCTGCGCGACCTGCGCCCCGTCGCCCGGAGGGAGGCGCAGGCCGCCTACGACCTGCTCTTCCGGCCCGCCGACGACGCGGAGGTCGGCATCGTCGAACGGCTCGCCGTCGCGACCTTCGTCGCGGCGCTGCACCACCACGAGCGTGCCGTCACCCACTACGAGCGCGAGCTGCGGGCCGCCGGCGGCTCGGACGCCCTCGTCGCGGCGCTCACGGACGAGGCCGACGCCGCCGTCACCCCCGGGCCCGTGGGCACCTACCCGGAGCCCGGTCTGGCCGCCGAGAGCGTCCCGGCACCGCCCTACCGCGCCACGGCGCGCGACGTGCTGGGGGAGCGGCTGGCCGCCGCGCTCGAGCACGCCCGGCTGCTCGTCCTGCACCCGCGCGACGCCCGCCCCGAGCGGCTGGGGGCGCTCGTCGCCGCCGGCTGGAGCTCGACGGGGGTGGTCACCCTGTCCCAGCTCGTCGCCTACCTCGTCTTCCAGCTCCGTGCCGCCGCCGGCCTGTCCGTCCTGCACACCACCCCGGGAGAGCCCCGATGACCGTCCACCACCACCCCGGGCTGCACCGCCCCGACGCCTTCACCCGCGAGCCCCTGGGCTGGGTGCCCTGGCTCGAGCCACTCGCCACGGAGGAGCTCACCGAGCGCCACTACGCGGGCCTCGTGGAGCGGCAGCGCGCCGACTTCCCCTACTTCCGGCTGCTCGCCCGCGACCCGGAGCTGCTCGGTGCCCGCACCCGGCTCGACAACGACGTGTTCCGCAACGAGGACGGCGGGCTGCCCCGCCCCGAGCGCGAGCTCGCCGCCGCCGCGGCGTCCCGGGTCAACGGCTGCGTCTTCTGCGCCTCCGTCCACGCCCGCCTCGCCGCCCGGCTCTCCGGCCGCGGCGAGGACGTCGACCGGCTGCTCGACCAGGGCACCGACGCCCAGCTCGACGAGCGGTGGGACGCCATCGTCGCCTCGGCCGCGGCACTCACCGCCACCCCGGTCCGGTTCGGCGCCGAGCACGTCGAGCGGCTGCGCGCGGCCGGACTGGGCGACGACGAGATCCTCGACGTCGTCAACGGCGCCGCCTTCTTCAACTGGGCCAACCGGCTCATGCTTTCCCTCGGCGAGCCCGAGGTGCCCGCGAGGAGGCGCGCATGAGCGGCAAGCAGCTCGGCTTCTTCACCCGGGTCCTGGACGAGGGGCCGCCCGGCCGGCGCTACGCCCTCGCCGTGGAGCAGGTCCGCGCCGCGGAGGCCGCCGGGTACGACGCCGTCGCCGTCGCCCAGCACCACCTCGACGGTGACGAGGGCGGCCTGCCCTCCCCGTTCGTCCTGCTCGGCCACGCAGCCGCCGTGACCTCCCGGGTGCGGCTCACCACCGGGGTGGTGACCCTCGCCCTGGAGGACCCGCTACGCGTGGCCGAGGATGCCGCCGTCGTCGACCACCTCTCCGGTGGCCGGCTCGAGCTGGGGCTCGCCTCCGGCGGGTCACCGGCCGCGTTCACCGCCTTCGGCCTGGACCCCGCCGAGCGGCGCACGCTCTTCGACGACAAGCTCGACCGCCTCGTGGCCGCCCTGCGCGGGGAGGACCAGGGGGAGGGGCGGGTCCTCTACCCGCCGGCCGAGTCGCTCGCCGACCGGATCTGGCTCGCGACCTTCACCGAGCCGCTCGCCGTCGAGGCCGGACGCCGCGGGTTCGGCCTCATGCTCTCGCGCACCCAGCCGCGGCCCGAGGGCGAGCGCGACCTGCGCCTCGACACGCTCCAGGAGCGGCTCGTCGACGCCTACCTGGCCCACCTGCCCACGGGTGTGGCGCCCCGGATCAGCGTCGCCCGCTCCGTGTTCGTCGCGGAGGACGAAGCCGCCGCCCTCGCCCACGCCGAGACCGGGCTGCGCCGGGTGGTCCGGCTGGTCGAGGCGACGTCCGGACGCGACGCCGCCGGCCTCTCGACCCGCGAGCTCGTCGCCGCCACGGACTCCCACGTGGGTGGACCCGAGACCGTCCGGGACAGCCTCGCCGCGGACACCGCGCTCGCCCGGGCCACGCACCTGTCGTTCCAGGTGCACTCGATCGACCCACCGCATCCGGAGGTGCTCCGCTCCATCGCCCTCGTGGCGGCGGAGGTGGCTCCGGCGCTCGGGTGGTCCCCGGCCGGCGCGCTCGTCGATGCGGGGTGACGCCGGGCAGCTGCCGTGCCCGACGGAGGGGAGGCCGCGGATCGTCGCCCGGCCTGACCCTGCCCCGCGTCAACCGGGGTTGACGTGGCGGCTGCTGTCAACGTAGGTTGACGGCATGGCTCCGTCCGAGGAGGTCTCCATGCGTTCCCTCGCCCATGCCGTCGACGACGACGGTGACCTGTTCGCCTCCCTCGACGCCCTCGTCAAGCTCCGCCGGGAGGCCGACCGGCGCGAGGCCGTGCTCGTGCGCCGCGCCCGCAGCGAGGGGCTGACCTGGGCGGAGATCGCCTTCCTCCTCGGTGTCTCCAGGCAGGCCGTGCACAAGAAGTACGGCGGCTCCCGGCGCGAGGCCCGCCGGGACCGCTGACGCCCGGGATGGTGGGGCGCCGGGGTCCGGCACCGTCCGCCGGCGCGCCTCCGCTGGGTCGGGTCGTCCTCGGCGCGTGACCGGCCGCCGGGCTCCGCCGCTCGTGCGGCTCGTCCCATCGGTCCCGTCCCGGCGACCCGACGTCGCCGGTCTCATGGGGGTTGCGCCCTGCGCACCCGCACGGCAGACTACTTTGCAGCACAAAGTCGTCTGCCAAGGAGTGACGTTGACCGTCATGGACGTGAGCAAGGACCCGCACGACGTCCCGGAGGGCGGCCTCCCCGACGACCCGGCGGCGCTGCTCGCCCTGATCGCCGCCGAGCGCGAGCGCACCCGCCGCCGCACCGCGCCCAGCTTCGCCCTCATCGGCTCGGCCTGGGGCGTGGCCTGGCTCGCCGGCTACCTCACCCTCTTCCTCACCGCCGACGGCCCCGTCCCGGCGGACTGGGCGTTCGGCGTCTTCTCCGCGCTCCTCGTCGTCGCCGTCGTCATCACGGCTGTGCACACCACCCGCCGCGCTGCGGGCATCCGCGGCGACTCCGCCACCGTCGGGGCGATGTACGGCATCACGTGGTTCGTCGCCTTCCTCGCGGCCGGCCTCCTCTTCGCCGGTGCGGTGCGCGCCGGCGCCGGGGACGCGGTCATGGCGGTGCTCACCAACGGGGTCAGCTGCATCATCGTCGGCCTGCTCTACATGGCCGGAGGGGCGCTGTGGCGCGAGTGGCCGATGTTCGGGCTGGGCGCCTGGGTGGCCCTCGTCGCCGGCGCCGCGGCGCTGCTCGGCACACCGGCCGCCTACCTCGTCATGGCGGTGGCCGGCGGCGGCGGGTTCCTCGTCGCGGTGCTCGTGGACCTCGCGCGGCGGCGGTCGGCATGAGCGACGTCGAGCTCGACCCCGTCATCCACGCCCAGTCCCGGCTACGCGTCATGGCCACGCTCGCGGCGCTGCCCGAGGGGGACCACCTCACCTTCACCAAGCTGCAGCAGCTCCTCGACATGACCGCCGGGAACCTGTCCACCCACCTGCGCAAGCTCGAGGACGCCCGGTACGTCGCCGTGGAGAAGACCTTCGAGGGGCGCAGCCCCGTGACCTACGTGGCCCTGAGCAAGCAGGGTCGCCGTGCCTTCGAGACCTACACCGAGTCGCTGGAAGCCCTGCTGAGAGGGAAGAGCACCTGATGGACCCGATCGTCACCCTGACCAACGTCCGCCGCACCTTCGGCACCGTCGTCGCGCTCGACGACGTCAGCCTCGAGGTCGGGCCGGGGGAGCTCGTCGGCCTCCTCGGTCCGAACGGCGCCGGCAAGACCACCCTGCTCTCCCTCGTCGACGGCCGGCGCCGGCCCGACTCCGGGGCCGTGCGCATCTTCGGCCAGGACCCGCGCACTCCCGCCGCCCGGCTCGGCCTGGGAACCACCCCGCAGGAGACCGGCCTCCCGCCGACCCTGCGGGTGGGGGAGGTGGTCGACTTCGTCGCCGGTCACTACCCGGACCCGATGAGCCGCGCCGAGGTGCTTGCGCGCTTCGACCTCACCGGGCTGACCGACCGCCAGACCGGCGGCCTGTCCGGCGGGCAGCGACGGCGCCTGGCCGTGGCGCTCTCCCTCGTCGGCCGCCCGCGGCTGGTGCTCCTCGACGAGCCCACCACCGGCCTGGACGTCGAGGCCCGGCGCACGCTGTGGCAGGCGCTGCGCGACTACCACGCCGACGGCAACACGATCGTCCTCACCAGCCACTACCTGGAGGAGGTCGAGGCGCTCGCCCACCGCGTCGTCGTCATCGGCGCCGGACGGGTGCTCGCCGACGGCAGCCTGAGCGACGTGCTCGCGCGGGTCAGCGTCCGGCGCGTGTCCCTGCGGAGCCCCGCTCCACCCGACCGGCTCGCCGCCCTGCCCGGGGTCACCCAGGTCGAGGCCGACGGCGAGACCTGCCGCCTCCTCACCACCGACTCCGACGTGCTCGTGCGCGAGCTCGTCCGCTCCGACATCCCCTTCCGCGGCCTCGAGGTCGGCGGCGTTTCCCTCGAGGAGGCCTTCCTCACCCTGACCGCCGCCGCACCGGCCGCCGACCGTGAGGAGGTGGCGGTATGACCGCCCTCACCGCACCGCAGCCGCTCCGCGCCCCCGGGTTCGGCCGGCTCGTCCTGCTCCACACCCGCTTCGGGATCCTCGAGACGGTCCGCATACCGATCGCCGTCATCGGCAACCTGCTCTTCCCCGGCCTGGCGCTCGTCTTCTTCGTCGTCCCGAACGCGCAGGTGGCCGACGACCCGGTGGCGGCGACGTCCGCCGTCGCACAGCTCGCCCTGTTCGCCGTGATGTCGACCTTCCTGTTCACCTTCGGCGCCGGGGTCGCCGAGGACCGGGCGCTGCCCTTCGACGGGTACCTGCGCACCCTGCCGGCCGGCGTCGCGCCCCGGCTCCTCGCCCGCGTGCTCACCGGCCTGCTCTTCGCGCTGGCCAGCCTGGTGCCGCTGCTCCTCATCGGCGGGCTGCTCACCGCGGCGACGGTCGACGCGGGCACGCTGGGCCTCGGGGCGCTCGTTGTCCTCGCCGCCGCGCTGCCCTTCCTCATGCTGGGCCTGGCTATCGGCTACCGGCTGAGCAACAAGGCGGCAATCGCCGTCGTCCAGCTGCTGCTCTTCCCACTCGCCTTCGCCGGCGGCCTGTTCCTCCCGCCGCAGCTCTTCCCCGGCTGGCTGGAGTCGGTCTCGCAGTGGTTGCCCAGCCGCGCCGGCCGGGACGTCGTCGTCGAGACCGTCACCGGCGTCGAGAGCTACCCGCTCGCCCTGCCGGTGCTCCTCGGCTGGGCCCTCCTGTGCACCGTCCTGGCCGGGCTCGCCCACCGGCACGACGAGGGCAGCCGGTTCCGCTGAGCCGGTGCTCCACGGGGCCTGCACGCTGCCGTCACCACCCCCACCACGCGCCCCAGGCGGCCCGAATCACCCCAACACGCCGCAGTATTCGGCGCGTGAGGGCGACAATCGGCGGTTTGACGCCGTAATGTCGGGCCCGTCGTACCCACAAGGGTGCACACGCCGACTGAGAGAGGGATTCCATGTCCGTCAACCGCACCGAGCTCGTCGCCGCTGTGGCCGAGCGCTCCTCGCTCACCAAGTCCCAGGCCGACGCCGCTCTGTCGGCCCTGCAGGACGTGCTTGTCGAGTCCGTCAGCAAGGGCGAGGCCGTCAAGATCACGGGCCTGCTGTCTGTCGAGCGCGTCGAGCGCGCGGCGCGCACCGGCCGCAACCCGCAGACCGGCGAGGAGATCCAGATCCCGGCCGGCTACGGCGTGAAGATCTCCGCGGGCAGCGCCCTGAAGAAGGCTGTCTCCAACAAGTGACGGTCTAGCGACCTCACGCGGAAGGCGGGCAGGACGGCGTCCTGCCCGCCTTCGCGTATCCAGGATTCCGGCTCGCGTGGTCACTACGCTGGACACGCCGGTGCACGCTGCACCGCACACGGGCGCGAAGGAGAGGTGTCAGGTGGAGGTCGTCATCACGGACAGCGAGGAGGAGATCGGCGTCCTGGTCGCCGACGCGGTCGAGCAGCTGCTGACCGACCGGCCCGACGCCGTCCTCGGGTTGGCCACCGGCTCGAGCCCGGTTGCCATCTACGACGAGCTCGTCCGCCGGTACGAGGTCGGGCGCGTCTCCTTCGCCCGCGCCCGCGGGTTCCTCCTCGACGAGTACGTCGGACTGCCCGCCGACCACCCGGAGCGCTACCGCACCGTCATCGACCGCGAGATCGTCGGGCGGGTCGACTTCCCACCGGGTGCGGTCCAGGGGCCTGACGGCCTCGCCGAGGACCCCCAGGCCGCCGCCGTCGCATACGAGCAGGCCATCCACGACGCCGGCGGCATCGACCTGCAGATCCTCGGCATCGGGAGCAACGGCCACATCGCCTTCAACGAGCCCGGCTCCTCGCTCGCCTCCCGTACCCGTGTGGTGGCGCTGACCCGCCAGACCCGGGAGGACAACGCCCGCTTCTTCGACGGCGACGTCGACGCCGTCCCCCGCCTGTGCCTGTCCCAGGGGCTGGGCACGATCATGGAGGCCCGCCACCTCATCCTCGTCGCCACCGGCGAGGCCAAGGCGCAGGCCGTGCAGCAGCTCGTAGAGGGGCCGGTGAGCGCCTCCTGGCCGGCGACGGTCATGCAGCACCACCCTCACGCCACCGTCCTGCTCGACGAGGCCGCCGCCGCCCGCCTCGAGCGGCTCGACTACTACCGCGAGGCGTACGCCGTGAAGCCACGGTGGCAGCGGCTCTGACCGCGGCTGCGGGCCGCCGGGACCACCGGCGGGAGACGTCCTAGACTGGTCCGCATGAGTTCCACCGAGCCTCCCAGCCACCCGAGCGAACCGTCGTCCGGCACGAGCGTCCTGGAGCGCGAGGAGCTGCGCGAGCAGGAGCCCGGTGACAACGACCGCTACGCGCACTACGTCAAGAAGGACAAGATCATGGCGTCCGCGCTGTCCGGACAGCCGGTCGTCGCGCTGTGCGGCAAGGTGTGGACCCCGGGCAGGGACCCGAAGAAGTACCCGGTCTGCCCCACGTGCAAGGAGATCTACGAAAGCCTCCAGGGTGGCGGCGACGCCGGGTCCGGCAAGGGCCGCTTCGGCGGCTTCGGTCGGGGCGGCCGCGGCACCGGCGGAAGCGGAGAGTGAGCGCCGCCGGTCAGCGCAGGCCGGCGACGACCCACCCGCAGGGCGCACCTGCGGGTGTGTCGACGGCTGCCGCGGAGCACCTGCCACCCGCCTACCCCGCCCGGGCCGCCTGGGGGACCGCCTCCCGGCTGCGCGCCTGGCAGGCCGAGGCCCTGCAGCAGTACCTCGACACCGACCCGCGCGACTTCCTCGCGGTCGCCACGCCCGGCGCCGGCAAGACGACCTTCGCGCTGCGGGTCGCCACCGAGCTGCTCGCCCGCCGGGAGGTCACGGCGGTCACCGTCGTCGCCCCCACCGAGCACCTCAAGGGCCAGTGGGCCGAGGCGGCGGCCCGGGTCGGCATCCAGCTCGACCCCGCCTTCCGCAACGCGCAGGAGCGGCACGGTGCGAGCTTCGACGGCGTCGCCCTCACCTACGCCCAGGTCGCGGCCAACCCGGACCTGCACCGCCGCCGCACGACGGCGCAGCCGACCCTCGTCATCCTCGACGAGATCCACCACGGCGGGGACGCGCTGTCCTGGGGTGACGGCATCCGCATCGCCTTCGAGCCGGCGCGCCGGCGCCTCGCCCTCACCGGGACCCCCTTCCGCTCCGACACCGCGGCCATCCCGTTCGTCACCTACGAGCGGGACGCGGACGGCGTGCGCCGCTCCCGCGCGGACTACTCCTACGGCAACGCCGACGCGCTGCGCGACGGCGTCGTCCGCCCGGTGATCTTCCTGTCCTACTCCGGTCAGATGCGCTGGCGCACCCGCGCGGGTGACGAGGTGAGCGCCACGCTCGGGGAGCCGCTGACCAAGGACCTCATCGCCCAGGCGTGGCGCACCGCCATCGACCCGGCAGGCGACTGGATCCCGGCCGTCCTCCAGGCCGCCGACCGCCGCCTCACCGAGGTGCGGCGCGGGGTACCCGACGCGGGCGGTCTGGTCATCGCCACCGACCAGGCCAAGGCGCGGGCCTACGCCCGCGTGCTGCGCGAGGTGTCCGGTGAGCCGCCGGTCGTCGTCCTCTCCGACGACGAGGGCGCCTCCGAGCGCATCGACGAGTTCTCCGCGGGCGACCAGCGCTGGATGATCGCCGTCCGGATGGTCTCCGAGGGAGTCGACGTCCCGCGGCTGGCCGTCGGCGTCTACGCCACCTCCAGCGCCACCCCGCTGTTCTTCGCCCAGGCGATCGGACGCTTCGTCCGCGCCCGCCGCCGCGGCGAGACGGCCTCGGTCTTCCTCCCCAGCGTGCCCGTCCTCCTCGAGCTCGCGGCCCAGCTCGAGGTCGAGCGCGACCATGCCCTGGACCGGGTGCTCACCAACGAGGAGAAGGGTGACTTCTTCACCCCCGAGGACGCCCTCGTCGCCGCCGCGAACCGGGAGGAGAAGGCGAGCGACGAGCTCATGCTCCCCGGGTTCGAGGCCCTCGACGCGCAGGCCTCCTTCGACCGGGTGCTCTTCGACGGCGGTGAGTTCGGCACCGGTGCGGAGGTCGGCTCGGTCGAGGAGGAGGAGTACCTCGGCATCCCCGGCCTGCTCGAGCCCGAGCAGGTCCGCGCCCGCCTGCGCGCCCGGCAGGCGGACCAGGTCAAGCAGCAGAAGCGGCAGGCGGCCGCCAGGGCGCAGCGGGAGGAGAACGCCGGCATCTCCGACCACAAGCGCCGCGCCGCGTTGCGCAAGGAGCTGGGCGGCCTGGTCGCCGCGTGGTCGCGCCGCAGCAACACCCCGCACGCGATGATCCACGCCGAGCTGCGCAAGCGCTGCGGCGGCCCCGAGGTGCCGCTGGCCAGCATCGAGGAGATCGAGGCGCGCATCGCCCTGCTCCGCAACTGGTTCGTCGGCCGGAAGTAGGGGCCCGCTCCCGTCCCCACCGCCCGCGTCGGTGGGTCGGGGACGGGCTCCCGGGGCAGGAGGGGCGGAAGGGTCGCTAGGTTGAGGCCCATGTCACGCGCGACCACCGCCCTGCTCACCGACCGCTACGAGCTCACCATGCTCGAGGCGTCCCTCCAGTCCGGTGCCGCCCACCGGGCCGGCGTCTTCGAGGTCTTCGCCCGCCGCCTGCCGGGCGGCCGACGCTACGGCGTCGTCGCCGGGACCGGGCGGGTCCTCGACGCGATCGCCGACTTCACCTTCTCCACCGCCGAGATCGCCTGGCTGCGCGAGCAGCGCGTCGTCGGGGAGGAGGCGCTGGAGTACCTCGCCGACTACCGCTTCGGGGGCGACGTCCTCGGCTACGGCGAGGGGGAGTGCTTCTTCCCGGGGTCGCCGATCCTCACCGTCCGCGGCACCTTCGCCGAGGCGCTCCTCCTCGAGACCGTCGTGCTCTCCGTCCTCAACCACGACAGCGCCGTCGCCGCGGCCGCGTCCCGGATGACCACCGCTGCCCACGGCCGGCCATGCCTCGAGATGGGGGCGCGTCGGACGCACGAGGAGGCCGCGGTCGCCGCCGCGCGCGCCGCCGTCGTCGGCGGGTTCGTCGGGACCAGCGTGCTCGAGGCCGGACGCACCTACGGCATCCCGACGATCGGCACCGCGGCCCACTCCTTCACCCTCGTCCACGACGACGAGGAGGCGGCCTTCGACGCCCAGGTGCGCGCCATGGGGCCGGGCACGACGCTGCTCGTCGACACCTACGACGTCGAGCGGGGCGTGGAGCGCGCGGTGGCCGCCGCCCGCCGGCACGGCGGGGAGCTCGGCGCGGTGCGGCTCGACTCCGGCGACCTCGTCGCCCAGGCGTTCACCGTGCGGCAGCAGCTCGACGAGCTCGGCGCGACGTCGACGAAGATCACCGTGACCTCCGACCTCGACGAGTACGCCATCGCCGCCCTCGGCGCCGCCCC
>DAHVRG010000053.1 GCA_027322565.1 Georgenia sp. | reverse complement strand
GGCGGGGGCCCGCGACCCGAGCCGGCTCGCCTCCCGGCCGTGGGCGCGCGACGTCGAGGTCGTCGAGGCGGACCTGCAGTCGCCCGAGCAGGTGCGGGACGCGATGCGCGACGTCCACACCGTGCTCTACCTCGTCCACTCGATGGGCGGCGGCCCGGGGTTCGTCGAGCAGGAGGCCGGGATCGCCCGGACGGTGGCCGAGGCCGCCGTGGGCGCCGGCGTGCGGCAGGTCGTCAACCTCGGTGGGCTCCACCCGGACAAGTCGCTCGCCGAGCTGTCGGACCACATGCGCTCGCGCGAGCAGGTGGCGCGGATCCTCCTCGACTCCCGGGTCCCGACGGTCGTGCTGCGCGCCGGCGTCGTCATCGGCTCGGGCTCGGCGTCCTTCGAGATGATCCGCCACCTCACCGAGCGGCTGCCGGTCATGCCCGGCCCGCGCTGGCTGGACAACCTCGTCGAGCCGATCGCGATCCGCGACGTCCTGTACTACCTCGCCCACGCGTGCGCGCTGGACGAGCCGGTCGACCGTACGTTCGACATCGGCAGCGGCCGCCCCCAGCGCTTCCGCGAGCTCCTCTCCGACTACGCCGAGGTGGCCGGGCTGCACCGGCGCCGGATCTACGCCCTACCGGTCCCGGCGCCCCGGTTGTCCGGTTTCTGGATCGGGATGACCACGCCGATCCCACGCGGCCTGGCGATGCCGCTGGCCGCGTCGATGGCTGAGGACGCGGTCGCGCGTGAGCACGACATCGCCGCGCTGGTCCCCGATCCTCCCGGCGGCCTCACCCCGTACCCCGAGGCCTGCCGGCGCGCCGTCGACCGTCAGCTCTCCGGCGACGTCGCCCACACCTGGGACGACGACGTCACGACGACGGCGGACCCCGCAGACCCCTTGCCCTCGGACCCGCAGTGGGCGGGCCACACCGTCTACACCGACGTGCGCGAGCAGGAGGGCGCGGCGCCGCCCGCCGCGGTCTGGCGGGTCATCGAGGGGATCGGCGGGGACAGCGGCTGGTACTCCGCCCCCCTGCTCTGGCGGGCGCGCGGGCTGCTCGACCAGGCCGCGGGCGGCTACGGGCTGGCGCGCGGCCGCCGCCGCCCCGCCCACCTCGAGGTGGGCGACCACGTCGACTTCTGGCGGGTGGAGGCGGTCGCGCCCGGTCGGCGGCTCACCCTGCGCTCGGAGATGCGCGCCTCCGGCCGCGCCTGGCTCGAGCTCTCGGTGGAGCCGCTGCCGGGCGGCGGGTCACGCTACCGGCAGCGGGCGGTCTTCTTCCCGCGCGGGGTGCTCGGGCGGCTCTACTGGGCAGCCGTGCTGCCCTTCCACGTGCTCATCTTCCCGACGATGGCGCGCAACATCCTCCGCGCTGCCGCCGGGACGCGTGGTCCCGCCGGGACGAGCGCTCAGGCGCAGAAGCCCTCGCGCAGGTTGATCCCGTGCTCGACCCACACCTTGAGCGCGGCGAGCATCCCGGTCCAGCCCTCGCAGTTGCCGAAGGCGTTGCGCGCACCGTCCGGCGTCAGCTGCCAGGAGGACTCGGTGATCGTCACCAGGGTGCGGGCGTCGCCGTCGAGCGGCTCCAGCTCGAAGGTCACCCGCGTCGTCCCGCCCTCGTCGGTGGTGGCCTGGCCGTCCCACTCGATGACGATGCGGCGGGGCGCGTCCGCCTCGACGACGCGGACGGGGAACGCGCCGGGGAAGTCGTGGAACTCCCAGGTGACCTCGGTGCCTGACTCCAGGCGCCCCCTGGCGCCGCCGGTGGTGAAGTACCTGGACAGCTGTGCTGGGTCGGCGATGGCCTCGTAGACCTCGGCGACCGGACGCGCGATGCGCCCGGAGACGGTGAAGGTGAGCTCGGACAGGTCGGTAGCGTTCATGTGATATTTTTACAACATGTCTGCAGGGCACGTCAACGGGTCGGACGACGACGACCGTGTGTTCAAGGCGCTCGCCTCCCCCACCCGCCGCCGGATCCTCGACCTGCTCAAGGCCGGCACCCGCACCACCGGTGAGGTCTGCGCCCACTTCCCCGAGCTCGACCGCACGACCGTGCTGCAGCACCTGCGGGTGCTCGAGCGAGCCGACCTCGTCACGGGCCGGAAGGTCGGACGGGAGCGGCACCTCGCGCTCGCCCCGCTGCCCATCAAACGCATCCACGACCGGTGGATCGGGGAGTACGCCCGCGCCGCGGTCGAGCTGCTCGCGGACCTCGACCGCGGGTGAGGGCGCGGCCGGCCTGCGCTCCCCGGCCCCGTCGGCCGACAATGGCCGGATGCCCCTCCTCACCGTGGGCCACGGCCCGCTCGACCGCGCCGGCCTCGCCGCCCTCCTCACCGCGGCCGGCATCGGCCTCGTCGTCGACGTCCGCCGGTTCCCGGGCAGCCGCCGCAACCCGGATGTCAAGCGCGAGGCGCTGGCGCAGTGGCTGCCCGAGGAGGGCGTCCGCTACCGGTGGGAGGAGCGGCTGGGCGGCCGGCGTCGGCTCCCCGCCGACTCACCGGACACGTGGTGGCAGGTCGGGGCCTTCCGCGCCTACGCGACCCACACCCGCACGCCGGAGTTCGGCGACGCGCTCGGCCAGGTCGCCGGGGAGGCGGCAGACACCCGGGTGGCGCTCATGTGCTCGGAGTCGGTCTGGTGGCGCTGCCACCGCCGGCTGGTCGCGGACGTCGCGACGCTGGCGCTGGACCTGCCGGTGCACCACCTCATGCACGACGGCCGCGAGCGCCTCCACGAGCCCTCGGAAGGTGCCCGGCTGAGCGACGGCGTCGTCGTGTGGGACGGCGCGGGTCAGCGGCGGTCGTAGTCAGGACGACGTTCCCGGGAACGTCCGCACGTCGGTGAGGTCGAGCTCCGGCCGGGGCGAACGATCCCCCGGCGAGCATCGGGTGCCCGTCCCCGGCGACCACCGGGTAGAGCTTGACGACGAAGCGGTCGATCTCCGGCAGCACCGCCCCGGCGAGCCGCGCACCGCCCGCGAGATAGATGTCGAGCGGGGAGTCCTCGGCCTGGAGCCGGCGCACGAGCCCCACCCGGTCGTCATGGACGACGGTGACCTCCTCCGGCTGCGGGTAGAAGTCGAACTCGTCACCCGGCGATCCGGCCGTCGACCGAGACGGCGATGTAGTAGGTGAGGCGGCGCACGGTGGGCCCTTCTCGTCGGGTGCGTGGACCCGAGGATGCTGCCCGACCCGTCGCGGTCAGGGCCACCGGAATACGCCCCGCCCGCACACTCGGCTCGCCCTTCCCGATCACCGCTCGCCCGGTAGGACGGGCGAGGGTTGATCGACAGGGGCGAGCCGAGCGGGACCCGGGGCTACTTCTTCTGGACGGTGATCGACCACTCCGCGTCGCCGATGCGGCGGTAGTCGGTCACCGGGTAGCCCTCCTGCGCCGCCCAGCGCGGGATGGCGTCGGTGGCCTGGGTGCAGTCGAAGTTGATGGTGAGGTAGTCCCCCTCGGGAAGGGAGGCGATGGCGTCCTTGGCCTCGACCAGGGGGAAGGGGCAGACCTGTCCGGATGTCTCGAGGGTGATCGGCACGGGTGCTCCTCTCGTCAGGCGTCCACGAGGGACGGGGTGGCGGTGCGCTGCGCGGTCGGGCGGTGGCGCAGGATGGAGATGTGGGTGGCGGCGCCGGTGCCCAGCACCATGAAGCCGAACGACAGCCAGCCCTGGTAGGAGAACTGGGCGGTGTTGACCATGGCGTTGCCGATGGTGCAGCCACCGGCGAGGGCGGCGCCCACGCCCATGAGGGTGCCGCCCGCGATCGAGCGGACCATCGTCGTCGCGTCGGGGACGCGGAGGCGGAACTCGCCGGAACCCTTCGCAGCGATGTAGGCGCCGAGGAGGATGCCGAGGATGAGGTAGACACCCCAGTCGACGAGCTCGACGTCGCCGGTGACGAGGAAGGTCACCAGGTTGGCCGAGGGTGTGGTGATCCCGAGCCCGGCGGGGCGTCCGGCGGCGGTGCTCAGCGGCCAGGCGGCGATCGCGATGAGGCCGATGACGACGGCGGCCGCGAAGGCGTGCCACGGCTTCTCGAAGAGCAGGTGGGCGAGCCCGCGGCGGCGCGGCGGCAGGGTGGCGAGCTTCGGCTCGGCCGCGAGGTGCCGTGCGGCGGCGTAGCCGACGGCGAGCACGAGCGCCGCGACCAGCCACCACGGGGAGATGCCGAGTGTCTCGTGGATCGAGGTGAGCCCGACGGTGTGGGAGCGGGCCGCGACGGTGAGGTCGGCGAAGGCACCGTACTTCATCACGGCGGCCGAGCCGGCGTAGCAGATGAGCGCGAACCAGGAGCCGATGAGGCCCTCGCTCGAGCGGTAGAAGGTGCCGGTCGCGCACCCGCCCGCGAGGACGATGGCGAAGCCGAAGATGAAGGCGCCGACGATCGTGGCGACGGGCGCGAGCTCACCTGCGCGGAGCTCGATGACGCCGAGTGCGTCGAGGGCGAAGACGCCGATGCTCTGGACGGCGATGACGATGAGGAACGCGGTGATCCAGCGCGTGTTGCGCCCGATCCACACGTC
>DAHVRG010000052.1 GCA_027322565.1 Georgenia sp. | reverse complement strand
CGTCGCCGCCGGCGAGGCGGTTCTTGAAGTGGTAGGTCGCCCCGCGCCGCACCCCGAGCGAGTCACGTCCGTCGGCGTCCCAGTCCCCCACGAACACGCGGTCGTCGCTCCGCCCGTAGGTGAACGCCGCGTCGGCCTCGCCGTCCCACCCGTTGGTCAGGTGGTAGTGCGCGCCGCTGCCGCCGACCTCGCCGCCCGTGGAGCCGACCTCGCCCGCCGGTGCGGCGGTGGCCGGCGCCCCGAGCGCCAGCAGCGAGGCGGACAGTGCTGTGGCCAGCACGGCAACCCGTCGTGATGTCATGACTCCCCCGAACCCGCCACGCCCCCGGTGGCTCTCGTCGCGACCTGTGACTCGCCTCACTCTAGGATCGGGGCGGCGGAAGGGCATCTTCGGGCCCGAGCCCGCCCGCGCGCCGCGCGCATGGGTGAGACTGGGGACATGCGCGGAATCATTCTTGCCGGTGGCTCCGGGACGCGGCTGCACCCGATCACGCTCGGCGTGAGCAAGCAGCTGGTGCCCGTGTACGACAAGCCGATGGTCTACTACCCGCTCACCACCCTCATGCTCGCCGGGATCCGGGACGTCCTCGTCATCACCACCCCGCACGACCAGGAGGCCTTCCAGCGGCTGCTCGGGGACGGCTCGCAGTTCGGCATCTCGATCTCCTACACCGTCCAGGAGGTGCCCAACGGGCTCGCCCAGGCCTTCGTCCTCGGGGAGTCGTTCATCGGTGGGGACAGCGCCGCCCTCGTCCTGGGCGACAACATCTTCTACGGGCCGGGCCTGGGCCAGACGCTCTCCCGCTTCCACGACGTGGAGGGGGGCGCGATCTTCGCCTACCACGTGGCCGATCCGACCGCCTACGGCGTCGTGGAGTTCGACGAGAGCTTCAAGGCCGTCTCGCTGGAGGAGAAGCCGGCCGAGCCGAAGAGCTCCTACGCCGTCCCGGGCATGTACTTCTACGACAACGACGTCGTCGAGATCGCCAAGACGCTGGAGCCCTCCGCGCGCGGGGAGTACGAGATCACCGACGTCAACCGGGTCTACCTGGAGCGCGGTGACCTCCACGTCGAGGTGCTGCCGCGCGGCACCGCGTGGCTCGACACCGGCACCTTCGACTCGCTGGCCGACGCGACGAACTTCGTCCGCACCGTCGAGGCGCGGCAGGGGCTGAAGATGGGCTGTCCGGAGGAGGTGGCCTGGCGCCAGGGCTTCCTCAGCGACGCCGAGCTCGCCGAGCGCGCCGACGCCCTGGACAAGTCCGGGTATGGCGCCTACCTGCGCACCCTCCTCACGGAGGGGTAGCCGGCGCTCAGCCCTCCGCCGGTCCCAGCACCTCCGGCGCCGCCACCGTCCAGCGTTCGGCCCAGTGGCCGATCGGCTCCACGCCCACGGCGGTGAGCGCATCGTGCCCGAGCACCGAGTACGCCGGCCGGGGCGCCGGACGCGGGAACGCCTCCGTCGTCGTCTCCCGCACCATCTCGGGGTCGCGTCCGAGGGTGCGGACGATCTCCCGGGTGAAGCCGTGCCAGGAGGTCTCCCCCGACGCGGTGCCGTGGTAGGTGCCGGCCGGGGCGTCGGCGTCGACCAGCCGGACGACGAGGTCGGCGAGGTCCGCCGTCCATGTGGGCTGGCCGACCTGGTCGGCGACGACGGCGAGCTCGTCGCGCTCGGCGGCAAGGCGCGCCATGGTCTTGGGGAAGCAGGCGCCGTGGGCGCCGTAGAGCCAGGCCGTGCGCACGACGAGGTGGTCCGGGCACTCGGCGCGCACCGCCCACTCGCCCGCGGCCTTCGTCCGGCCGTAGGCGGAGCGGGGCGCCAGCGGAGCGGACTCGGGGTAGGGCCGCTCGGCGGTCCCGGCGAACACGTAGTCCGTCGAGACCTGCACCATCCGCGCCCCGGCCAGCCGAGCGGCGCGCGCGAGCAGCTGGGGCGCGACGGCGTTGAGCACGAACGCCTCGGCCTCCCGGGCCTCGGCGTCGTCGACCGCAGTCCACGCCGCGCAGTTGACGACGACGTCGACCTCCCGGACCCGGTGCATGACCGCGGCCTCGTCAGTGACGTCGAGGTCGTGCCGTCCCAGTGCGGTGACGTGGGCACCGTGGCGGCGCAGCAGCGCCACGAGGTCGGTCCCGAGCATCCCGCCGGCGCCGGCGACGAGCCAGCGAGTCTCCTCTACGCTCACGGCGGCAGCCTACGTGGCCTAGCCTGATCCGGAGGTCGACCCGACGAAGGAGTGTGCCCGTGGAGTTCCGAGAGCTGGCCGTCCCGGGGGCCTGGGAGATCACCCCGAAGCAGTTCGCCGACCCCCGCGGGGTGTTCCTCGAGGCCTTCAGCGAGCCTCGGTTCGTCGAGGCGGTGGGGCACCCGCTCGACCTGCGCCAGGCGAACTCCTCGGTCTCGGCCGCCGGGGTGGTCCGCGGCATCCACTTCGCCGACGTCCCGCCCTCCCAGGCCAAGTACGTCATGTGCCCGCGAGGGGCGGTGCTCGACGTCGTCGTCGACATCCGGGTCGGATCCCCGACCTTCGGGCAGTGGGACAGCGTGCTGCTCGACGACTTCGACCGGCGCGCGATCTACGTCTCTGAGGGCCTGGGCCACGCCTTCTGCTCACTCGAGGACGACTCGACGGTGATCTACCTCTGCTCGGCCACCTACGCCCCGGGCCGGGAGCACGGCGTGAACCCGCTCGACCCGGCGATCGGGATCGACTGGCCGACCACCGACCGCCAGGGCCGGCCGCTCGAGCCGGTGCTCTCCGACAAGGACCGGGACGCACCGAGTCTCGCCGAGGCCCGCAAGTCCGGGCTCCTGCCCCGCTGGGAGGACGTCCAGGCCTTCCTCACCGAGCTGCGGGCGCGGGCCCGGGCCTGAGCCCGGGCCCGCGCAGCGGGGTCAGCCGGAGCAGGGGTCGCCGGTCGCGAACCCCTCAGCGGCTCCGACGCACCCCGAAGGTGTCGCTCCCGTCGCCGTTCCAGTCCCCGACGAGGACGACGTCGTCCGCCCGGCCGTAGGGCAGGACGACATCGGCGTCCCCGCCGCGCAGCGCGTTCTTCACGTGGTACCGGTTGCCGCGCCGCACCGCGAAGGTGTCCCGTCCGTTGCCGTCCCAGTCCCCGACGAGCACGACGTCGTCCGCCCGGCCGTACCGCAGGACGACGTCCGCGTCCCCGCCGCGCAGCGCGTTGCGGATGTGGTACTCGCTGCCGCGCCGGACGGCGAAGGTATCGCGCCCGTCGCGGTCCCAGTCCCCGACGAGCACGTCGTCGCCCGCGCGCCCGTAGCGCACGACCCGGTCGGCCGCCCCGCCGGTCTTCGAGTTCTTGATGTGGTACTCCTGGCCCCGCCGCACGGCGAGGGTGTCCTTGCCGTCCCCGTTCCAGTCCCCGACGAGGACGACGTCGCCCGGGCGTCCGTAGCGGATCGTGCGGAACTTCTGCCCGGGGTGGGCGTCGTAGACGAGGTAGGTGTTGCCGCGGCGGAGCGCGAGGGTGTCCTTGCCGTCGCCGTCCCAGTCCCCGACGAGGGCGTCGTCCGTGGCGAGCCCGAGCGTGAAGGCCAGGTGGGCCGGCCCACCGCTGAGGCTGTTGCGCAGGTGGTAGTCGTCACCGTCGACGAGCGCCGCCACCCGCTCGTGGAGCTGGGGGATGCGGGCGTAGATGTTGTTCCCCGGGCAGGTCGTGGCGCCGACGTCCCGGTGGGCGAAGACGCGCGGGAGGTTCTGGCCGGCGGGCCGGTGCGCGGTGCCCGGGGAGATCATCCCGCTCGGCGTGCTCATGTCGATCCCGGCCGCGTCGAACTTCCACGCGATGACGCGCGCCATCGTCTGGAGGATCGAGTCCGGGGCATAGCGGGTGGAGTAGTCGCCGAGCACCGAGATGCCGAGCGTCCCCCGGTTGAACCCGCGGGCGTGGCCGGCCTCGGGCATCTGGCCGGCAGGTGCGGCGACGGAGCCCGCCCGGCCCTCGAAGACCTGGCCGTACTTGTCGACGAGGAAGTTGTACCCGATGTCTCCCCACTCCCGCGTGATGGCGTGGTAGTGGTAGATGCCGCGCACGATGCTCGCCGACTGCGCCGCGGTGTAGTTGTTGGTGCCCGCGGTGTGGTGGACCACCGCCGCCCGGAGTGGGTCGTTGCGGATCGTCCACGTCATCTTCGACTCGTCCGCGCCCCAGCCGGCCCGCGAGATGACGCGGGGGGCGGAGGCGGACACCCCGGACTCCGCCCCCGGCTCCGGCGCGCCGCCCTCCTGCGCCGTGGGCACCGGGGCGGCCACCTCGGACCTCGTGCCGCTCTGCGCGGCGAGCTCCGCGACCCCCTCGGACGTGGTCGCGAGCGCCTCTTCCTCGCTGGGAGCGGGTGGGATGAGGTGTACCGCCAACCCGCGCGGCAGCTCCTCGCCGCCCGCGAGCCGGACCTGGACGGCCGTCGCCCCGCCGACGACGTACGGCTCGGTGCCGCCGACGTCCCCCTCCTCCGCCGCGTCCGGCTCGAGCTCGGCCCACGCCGTCCACGCCTCGCCGCTGCGCACCCGGATCGCGATGTCGGCGTCGGGCGCCGCGAGGCCCTCCCACGTGACGGCGGCGACGTAGAACTCCGGCACGTCGAGCTCGGGTGTCAGCACCACCGCGTCGTCCGCGCGCCCCGCCAGCTCGGTCCGGGTACCGGCGTCGTCGGTGAGCTCGAGCACGACGGCGTCGCTCACCACCTCGGCCGGCGGCTCCTCCTGCCCGACCGCCGTCGGCACCGTTGCGCCGACGGTGACCAGGCTGACGGCTGTGACGTACCCGGCGACTCGCCCCCCGCGATTGCTCATGCGCGGAAACCTACCGGCGTGCCCGGGGGTGCGAAACCGGTCACGCCGCCGCGCCGTCTCATCAACCTCCAAAACTCCTCTCATCTGCCTCCAACGTTGCGCTGGTTAGTGTGTCCTCATGCGAATTTCGGTGATTGGTTGTGGCTACCTGGGTGCCGTGCACGCCGCCTCGATGGCCGAGCTGGGCCACGACGTCGTGGGGATCGACGTGGACGAGGCCAAGGTGGCGCTGCTCGGGCAGGGCAAGGCCCCGTTCCACGAGCCCGGTTTCGAGGAGCTGCTGGAACGCAACGTGGCGGCCGGGCGGCTGCGCTTCTCCACCGACTTCGCCGACGTCGCCGGCGCGCGCGTGCACTTCATCGGGGTCGGGACCCCGCAGCAGGAGGGCTCCTACGCCGCCGACATGTCCCAGGTCGACGGCGCGGTGAGCGCCCTGCTGCCGCACCTGGCCCCGACCCCCGAAGGCCCGCCGGTCGTGGTCGGCAAGTCGACCGTGCCGGTCGGCACCGCGTCCGCCGTCGCCGAGCGGGTCGAGAGCCGCGGCGCGATCCTCGTGTGGAACCCGGAGTTCCTGCGCGAGGGCTTCGCGGTGCAGGACACCATCTCCCCGGACCGCATGGTCTACGGACTGTCACGCGACGAGCAGGCGGCCGACACCGGGCGGGCGGTGCTCGACGAGGTCTACGACGACCTCATCAACCGCCAGCAGATCCCGCGTCTGCTCACCGACTACGCCACCGCCGAGCTGGTCAAGGTCGCCGCCAACTCCTTCCTCGCCACGAAGATCTCCTTCATCAACGCCATGGCCGAACTGTGCGAGGCCACCGGCGCCGACGTCGTCCAGCTTGCCGAGGCCATCGGCCACGACGACCGCATCGGCAAGAAGTTCCTCCGTGCCGGGGTCGGCTTCGGCGGCGGCTGCCTGCCCAAGGACATCCGCGCCTTCATGGCCCGCGCCGAGGAGCTCGGGGTGGACGAGGCTCTCGGGTTCCTCCGCGAGGTCGACTCGATCAACGACCGGCGTCGCGACCACGTCATCACCCTGGCCACCGACCTGCTCGACGGAAAGGTCGCCGGCAAGCAGGTCGCCGTCCTCGGCGCGGCGTTCAAGCCCGACACCGACGACATGCGCAACTCCCCCGCGCTGGACATCGCCGCCCGCCTGGCCGCCAAGGGCGCCCGCATCACCGTCACCGACCCCCAGGCCGGCCCCATCCTCGCCGAGCAGGACCGCCCCGACCTCACCGTCGCCGGCACCGCGGAGGAGGCGATGACCGGCGCCGACCTCGTGCTGCTCCTCACCGAGTGGCGCCAGTTCCGCGACCTGGACCCCGCCGCCGTCGTCGGCCTGCCCAACCGGCCCGTGATGATCGACGGCCGCAACGTCCTGGACCCCAAGCAGTGGCGCTCCGCCGGCTGGACCTACCACGGCATGGGCCGCCCGTGAGGGACACTGGGGGCATCCCGCTGGAACCAAAGGAGTAGCCACGTGCACGTGCTCGTCACCGGGGGCGCCGGGTTCATCGGCGCCAACTTCGTCCGGCAGACCCTCCAGGACCGTCCCGACTCCCGGGTGACGGTGCTCGACAAGCTCACCTACGCCGGGAACCGCGAGTCCCTCGCGGGGCTGGACGTCGAGCTGGTCGAGGGTGACATCGCCGACCGGGACGTCGTCGACCCGCTGGTCGCCGCCGCCGACGTCGTCGTCCACTTCGCCGCGGAGTCGCACAACGACAACTCCCTGGCCGACCCGTGGCCCTTCGTCCACACCAACGTCGTCGGCACCTTCACCATCCTCGAGGCGGTGCGCCGCCACGGCACCCGGCTGCACCACATCTCCACCGACGAGGTGTACGGCGACCTCGAGCTGGACGACCCGGCGAAGTTCACTGCCGAGACGCCCT
>DAHVRG010000046.1 GCA_027322565.1 Georgenia sp. | reverse complement strand
CGAAGGGGACGCCGGCGGCGAGCACGAGGACACCGGTGACGGTCGCGCCGAGCGAGCTCCAGCGCGCGGCGAGGAGGACGACGGCGAGCACGAGCAGCCCGCCGGCGAGCTCGAGCAGGGCGGCCGGGTTGAGGTTCCCGGTCTCCCACGGGTTGGCCCGGGCGAGGGTGAACCGGGCGCCGGCGTCGGCGAGCAGGTACCACGCCACCGGGGTGAGGACGAGGCTGAGGAGCACGGTGAGCACGTGGCTGCCCGTCCGCGACGGGGGCCGGGTGAGGGCGGTCGTCCCCTCGAGGAGGACGTCCCGGTCGCTGCGGTCCCGCTCGGTGGCGCCGTCCTCGGTCGTGCCCACCGCGGTGGCCGCCGGGGTGTGGCCGGCGGCGGGGGTGCCGGCCCCGGCGCCGTCGGCCCCTCCGCCCGGTGAGGCTGCGCCCGGAGCGGCGGTCTCGGTGCCGCTCTCGGGCTCCGGCGGCCGCTCACCCGTGAGGTATGCGGCGCTGCGGTGCTCCGACAGCCGGGCGTCCGAGCGGTCGGCCTCCTGCGCGCCGGCGCGGTCGCGCTCGGCCTGCCGGACGTCGTAGGTGCTCGTCACGGCGTCGTCGTGCGCCGCCGTGCGGTCGACCACCGGGGGCGCCGTCGTCTCGTCGTCCGGCGACGGTGTGGAGGCACGGTGCGACGCGTCGGGCGTGGCCTCGTCGCCGCCGACCGGTTCGTAGGGGTTGTCGCGCTCATCGGGCCTGTCTGACACGTCCGCCTCCTCGGTCTGCCGGCCCCAACGTAGCGAGGACCACCGGGCCTCCCCGTCGCGGCGCGCCGAAGGGCGGCACTCCCGGCACCCGGCCGACGCGTCGCCGGAGTGTTCCTGGACACATGCCGTGCCGGAGGCTAGATTTCCCGCACCACCGACGGTGGTGGTTCGGACCGATAGGGGTATCGATGGCGCAACCCGAGACGACGACACCGGCCCGCGAGCAGTGGACCGGCCAGTACGGCTTCATCATCGCAGCGATCGGCTCCGCGGTCGGGCTGGGCAACATCTGGCGGTTCCCGGGCGTGGCGTACGAGAACGGCGGGGGAGCGTTCCTCATCCCCTACCTCGTCGCGCTGCTCACCGCCGGGATCCCGATCCTGCTCCTCGACTACTCCCTGGGACACCGGTTCCGCGGCTCGGCCCCCGCCGTCTTCCGGCGGCTGGGCAAGCGCTACGAGCCCCTCGGCTGGTTCCAGGTGGCGATCTCCTTCGTCATCGCCACGTACTACACGGTCATCATCGTCTGGGCGATCCGGTACATCGGCTTCTCGGTGGACCTCGCCTGGGGGGACGACACCGTCGGCTTCTTCATCGGTGACTTCCTCCGCGACGAGGGGGCGACCTTCAGCACCGACATCGTCGGCGGCATCTTCTGGCCGATGCTCGCCCTGTGGCTGGTCGTGCTCGTCATCCTCGCCCTCGGGGTCACGCGCGGGGTGGAGCGCGCCAACCGCATCTTCATGCCGCTGCTCGTCGTCCTCTTCGTCGTCATGGTCGTCCGGGCGCTCTTCCTCGAGGGTGCCGTCGAGGGCCTCAACGCGTTCTTCACCCCGGACTGGGCCGCACTGGCCGACGCCAACGTGTGGATCGCGGCCTACAGCCAGATCTTCTTCTCGCTGTCGATCGCCTTCGGCATCATGCTCACCTACTCGAGCTACCTCCGGCGCCGGTCGAACGTCGCCCCCACCGGGTTCGTCGTCGCCTTCGCCAACTCCTCCTTCGAGCTGCTCGCCGGGATCGGCGTCTTCGCGACCCTCGGCTTCATGGCGGCCCAGCAGGGCGTGGCGATCGACGACCTCGAGGGCATCGCGGGGGTGCTGCTCAGCTTCGCGACCTTCCCGCAGATCGTCTCGATGATGCCCGGTGGGCCGATCTTCGGGATCCTGTTCTTCACCTCCCTCGCGCTGGCCGGCATCACCTCGCTCATCTCGATCCTCCAGGTGGTCTCGGCCGCGTTCCAGGAGAAGTTCGGCCTCTCCCGCGTGCAGGTGTCGGTCTTCGTCGGCGGCCTGTGCATGGTGATCTCGCTCGTGCTCTACTCCTCGACCTCCGGGCTGGCGATCCTCGACACCGTCGACAAGTACACCAACGAGGTCGGGGTCGTCGTCTCGGCCATCCTCACCTGCGTCATCGTGACGCTCGGCGCCCGGAAGCTGCCCGAGCTGCGGGCCCACCTCAACGCGGTCTCCACCGGCAACGTGGGGCGCTGGTGGAGCGTCCTCGTCGGCGCGATCGTCCCGCTCGCCCTCATCGGGATGCTCGTCTCCAGCCTCAGCGACCTGTTCGCCGAGCCGTACGGCGGCTACCCGCAGACCTTCGTCACCGTCGTCGGCTGGGGGGTCGTCGGGCTCATGGTGGTCGCCGCGCTCCTCTATACCTTCGTCCCGTGGCGCAGGCCGGTGGACGACTTCACCCCCGACGTTCTGCCCACGGCCCAGGAGGTACGGCGATGACCGCGGTGGCGATCCTCTTCATGCTGCTGGCGATGGCGATCATCTGGGGCGGCCTGGCCCTCGCGATCACCTTCCTGGCGCGCAACCCGCTGCCGCCGGAGGAGCCGGCCGGCCCCGAGGAGCCCACCCTCGGGCGGGGGACGAGCGTGGCCTAGCTCGCTCCGGCCGCCGGCCTCGGCGGGGCTGGTCCCCAGCCGCGCCTGACGACGGCGCGGTCCCCAGCGCACACCATCTCGGGCAGGTCCGGCCCTCTCCGCGCGCCATCCTCGACGCAACTGGAGGGAGGGTGGGCATGGGGGACGACGTGACGGCGGCGCTCCGGTCGAACGACCGGCACCTGGTGGACCGGGTACGCCGCCTGTGCGTGCTCGCCGGCGTGCGGCTCGAGGTCGTCGCGACGGGTGGGGAGCCGCCCGCCGCGGCGGTGCTGCTGCTCGACGACCGCACCGACCGCACGGCGCGCCCGTGGCGGGACACCGCGCCCGCCCGGCAGGTCGTCGAGCTCGGGGGAGGCGAGCGGCCGCTCCACCTGCCCCGTGACGCCGAGACCCTGCTCGACGTGCTCAGCCGCACCGGGGCGCCGCGCCGGGCGGTCGTCGTCGGGGTCCTCGGGGCGGTCGGCGGCGTGGGTGCCTCGGCGCTCGCGGCAGTGCTCGCCCGGCTCGCCGTCGTCGCCGGGCGGACGACGGCGCTCGTCGACGGCGACCCGGCCGGGGGCGGTCTCGATATCCTCCTCGGCATCGAGCACGACCCCGGGCCCCGCTGGAGCGACCTCCTCGCCGAGCGGGGCGGCTTCCCACCGGACCGGCTCATGGCCGCGCTGCCCGCGTGGCACGGCGTGCGCCTTCTGTCGGGCGACGTGAGGGGCGGCGTCGACCCCCACCACCGCGCGGCCGTGGACGCCGTCACCGCACTGGGCAGGGCGGCCGACGCCGTCGTCCTGGACCTTCCCCGCTCCCTGCTCACGCCCGACGGTGCGCGTGGCGTGCTCGCCCAGTGCGACGGCGTCGTCCTCGTCACCGGGTGCGACACGCGGTCCGCGGCGGCGGCCACCGCGGCGGTGGCCGCGCTCGGCGATGCCCCGAGCCAGCTCGTCGTGCGCGGACCGGCGGTCGGCACCCTCCTCCCGGACGACGTCGCCGAGGCGTGCGGGCTGCCGCTGGCGGCGGTGCTGCGGGCGGAGCGTGCCTTCACCGCGGGCGTGGAGCGTGGCCTCTCGCCCGGGGACCAGCGGCGCGGGCCCCTCGTGGCCGCCGGGCGCCGGCTGCTGCCGCTGGTCGGGCTGGCGGCATGACCACCGTCGCCGAGCTGCGCGCCCACCTCGCCGACGGTGCGTCCCCGCCCGACGGCGCGGCGGTCGCCTCCGCCGTCGCGAGCTCGGGTGCTGTGCACGGGTGGAGCGCCCTGCTCGACCTCGACGCGCGCGCACGCTCGGAGCTGCTCGGTGCGGGGGACCTCCAGGAGCTGCTCGAGGACCCGCTCGTCACCGACGTCCTCGTCAACGGCAGCCGGGGTGTCTGGGTCGACCGCGGGGGCGGCCTGGTGCGGCAGCTCGTCGACCTCGGCCCGGAGGAGCGGGTCCGCGCACTCGCCACCCGGCTCGCCGCCGCGTGCGGACAGCGGCTGGACGAGGCGTGCCCCGTCGTCGACGGAGCGCTGCCCGACGGCACCCGCCTCCACGCGGTCCTGCCCCCGCTCTCCGCCGACGGCACCCTCATCAGCCTGCGTACCCAGCGCGGGCGGGCCCTCACGGTCCCGGAGCTCGTCGCCTCCGGCACCGTGGTCCCGGAGCTCGCCGACGTCCTGCGCGGTCTGGTCACCACCCGCGCGAACGTGCTGGTCAGCGGCGCCGCCGGCGCGGGTAAGACGACGCTGCTCGCGGCGCTCCTGTCGACCGTGCCGGCGCACGAGCGGATCGTGTGCATCGAGGAGGCCGTCGAGCTGCGACCCGACCACCCGCACGTCGTCCACCTCCAGGTGCGGAGGGCGAACGTCCAGCGCGCAGGCGGTGTCGACATGGCCGAGCTCGTCCGGGCGGCGATGCGGATGCGGCCCGACCGCCTCGTCCTCGGCGAGTGCCGCGGCGCGGAGGTGCGGGAGGTGCTCGGTGCGCTCAACACCGGCCACGACGGCGGGTGGGCCACCGTGCACGCCAACGCGCCCGCGGACGTCCCGGCCCGGCTCATCGCCCTCGGCTCGCTCGCCGGTCTGGGTGAGCACGCGGTCGCCGTCCAGGCCACGAGCGCCCTCGACGCCGTACTCCACGTCAGCCGCACCGACGAGGGCCGCCGCCTCACCGACGTCGGGGTGCTCACGCGGCGCGGTCCCGAGCTCGTGTGCGACACGGCACTGCGCCTCACCGCCCGCGGGGAGCTGCGCGAAGGGCCGGCCTGGCCCGCGCTGGCCGACCGGCTCGACCAGCGGGACCGGACGTGAGCCTCGCCGCCCTCCTGCTCACGCTGCTGGCGGTGGCGGCCTGGACCCCCACGGACCGCCGGCCACCTCTCGCCGGCCCGGGGCGGCGGTGGTGGCGCGCCGCCCGCACCCGTCCCCGTCCCGTCCGACGCCGCCGCTCCGTCGACCTCGCCGCCGTCGTCACCGAGGTGGCGAGCCGGCTCCGGACGGGTCTGCCCCCCGACGAGGCGTGGGCCCGGACCGTGGCCCGCTACCTCGGCCCAGCCTCGACGGGGGCGAGGGGTGGGGGCGCCGACGGCGGTGACGTCCCGCCCGCCCTCGTGCGCCTGGCGCAGCACTGCGCGAGGGAGCCGGACGCCGCAGCAGCGGTACGGACCGTCGTCGCCGCGACCCGGCTGACGCAGACGCTCGGCGCGCCGCTCGCCGAGGTCCTCGACCGCTGTGCGAGCTCGCTCACCGAGGCCGAGCAGGCCCGGGACGCCCGGAGGGTGGCCCTCGCCGGCCCCCGCTCGACCGCCCGCATCCTGGCCGTGCTGCCCCTCCTCGGGCTGCTCCTCGGTGCCGGCCTCGGAGCCGAGCCGCTCCGCGTCGCCACGGACGGCGGGTGGGGGAGCGCCGCCATGCTGCTCGGGCTGGCGCTCGTCGTCGCCGGGCG
>DAHVRG010000037.1 GCA_027322565.1 Georgenia sp. | reverse complement strand
GAGGCGGGGGCCCGGCCGCCGGCCGCCACCCACCCGCAGGTCGTCACCGACGTCGCCGAGGCCTGCGCCATCCCGCGCCGCTGAGCCGGAGCACTACTCTCGTGCGCATGACCGTCTTCGTCGTCGAGTACACCTACGACTCGGCCCGCACCCAGGACATCGCGACGCTGCGGCCCCAGCACCGGGCGTTCCTCACCCGGCTGTACGAGGAGGGGGCAGTCCTCGCCTCGGGGCCGTGGCTCGACAACGCGGCTCCCGGGGCGCTCCTCCTCGTCCTCGCGCACGACGTCGCCGGTGCGCAGCGGCTCCTCGACGACGACCCGTTCCACCGCGCCCACCTCATCACCCGGCGCACCGTGCGGCCGTGGAACCCCATCACCGGGGCCCTGGCCGAGCACGCGTCGCATTAGCCGGCCGCGTCTGTTACTGGTGGACCATGGACGACTTCTGGCCCGTGCTCAAGTGGATCATCGCCGTCGCCGCCGCGGGGGCTGCCGTCCTCCTCGTCATGGCCGTCGTCAACATCGCGGCCGGGCGGGCCCGGGTGCGGCTGCCCGGGTTCTGGCACGGCTGGCTGCGGGCCCGTCGGCCGCTGGCCGTCCTGCTGCTCGCGGTCGCGCTGCGGATCTCCTTCGCGGCCACGGCCGACCGCGGCACCGTCCGCGACGTCGGCCTGCACGTCCTGCTCGTCCTCACCATCGCCTCGGCGGTGTGGCTCGCGGCCACCATCGTGCTCGCCTGGATGGAGCACGCCCAGCAGCGGGTCGTCGCCCGCAAACAGGACGACCGGGAACGCCGTCGCGCGCGCACCCAGATGCAGCTCATCCGCCGCCTGGTGAACGTCGCGTTCATCATCATCGGTGTCGCGATGGTGCTCCTCACCTTCCCCGGGGTGGAGCGGGTCGGGGCCACGATCCTCGCTTCGGCGGGCCTGCTCAGCGTCGTCGTCGGCATCGCCGCCCAGACGAGCCTCGGCAACCTCTTCGCCGGGCTCCAGCTCGCCTTCACCGACGCCATCCGGATCGGCGACATCGTCGAGGTCGACGGGACGTGGAGCACCGTCGAGGACATCACCCTGACCTACGTCGTCGTGAGCATCTGGGACGAGCGGCACAAGGTGCTGCCCTCGACGTTCTTCACCACCGAGCCCTTCATCAACTGGAGCCGGACCGGGGACAGCGTCACCGGCGTCGTCCACTTCGAGCTCGACTGGCGGACGGACTTCGCCCGCATGCGGGCGGCGTTCGACGAGTTCGTCGCACAGCACCCCGCGTGGGACGGCCGGGCCAAGTCGCTCCTCGTCACCGACTCCACCGGCGGGCGGGTCACCGTCCGGGCCCTCGTCACGACGGCGGACACCGGTGACGACTGGACGCTGCGCTGTGCGGTGCGCGAGCACCTCGTCGTCTGGCTGCGCGAGAACAACCCCGAGGCGCTGCCGGTTCAGCGGGTGTCGCTGCCGCCCTACACCGAGGACGCTGCGCCCGTTCCCGAGCGGCAGGGGTGATGATGGCGATCCACGTCGTCCGCGTCTACGACGCCGCCGAGCGCGCGGTGGGACACCGGGTGCTCGTCGACCGGCTGTGGCCGCGGGGCATCCGTAAGGAGACCGTCGACACCTGGCTCCGGGAGGTCGCCCCGTCGACCGAGCTGCGGAAGTGGTTCGGCCACGACCCGGCGCGGTACGAGGAGTTCGTCCGCCGGTACCGGGAGGAGCTGGAGGGCAGCGAGGCGCTCGCCGAGCTGCGGCGCATCGTCGCCGAGCACGACGAC
>DAHVRG010000032.1 GCA_027322565.1 Georgenia sp. | reverse complement strand
GTGCCCCAGGGGGTGTACTCGTACCCGTCGACGTCCGGTCCGTAGTGGTGGCCCGGGCGCACCATGAACCCCACCCCGAGGGGAGCGGTGTAGCTCTCGTACAGCTGCCAGGACTCGCCGAGGATCTCGTGCAGCCCGCTGCGCAGCCGAGGGTCGACCGCGCCGTCCGGGCCGGCGAAGGTGAGGGAGACCCACTCGTCGAGCAGGTCCCGGGGCGTGAGCGTCGGGTCCCAGCAGAGCCGGCCGTAGGCATAGAGGTTCGCCTGCGCGAGCGGGTGGCCGGTCCAGAACTCGTCGGTCCCGACGTTGGACACGGCGGCGAGGCCCCCGCCCCGGGCCGCGGCGACCTGCGGGCAGGCCCCGGCTCCCCTGCCCGCGGCCACGTCCGAGACGGTCGGTCCGTCCCCGCCCCACAGGGGGAACCCGAGCACCTCGCTCCACAGCGGGGCCAGGTAGCACACGTGCTGCTGCTGGCCGGTGTACTCCTGGGTCACCTGCAGCTCGACCGCCAGGCGGGTCCGCGGCAGCGCGGCGATCACCGGGGAGACCGGCTCGCGCACCTGGAAGTCCATCGGGCCGTGCTTCACCTGGAGCACGACGTTGGCGGCGAAGCGGCCGTCCAGCGGTGCGAAGTGGTCGTGGGCCGCGCGCGCCCGGTCGGTGGTCCGGTCGCGCCAGTCCTGGTGGTGGTCGTAGACGAACGCGCGCCAGTGGACCACGCCGCCGTGGGGCTCGAGCGCGGCGGCGAGCAGGTTCGCACCGTCGGCGTGGTCCCGGCCGTAGGCGAACGGGCCGGGCTGGCCCTCGGAGTCGGCCTTGACGACGTAGCCGCCGAAGTCCGGGATCGTGGCGTACACCCGCTCGGTCGTCTCCCGCCACCACCGCTGGACGTCCGGGTCGTACGGGTCCGCGGTCCCCAGGCCGCCGAGGAGGACGGGGGAGGCGAAGCTCACCGAGAGGTGGACCCGGATGCCCCACGGGCGGAACGCCGCGGCGATCCGGGCGACGTCGTCCAGGTCGTCGGTGAGCAGCCGGGCCTCGCGCGGATGGACGTTGACGTTGTTCACCGACACCCGGTTGACGCCGGTCGCCGCGAGCAGCCGGGCGTACTGCTCCACCCGCGAGAGGTCCTCCCGGACTCGGCCGTCGGTGTAGAAGATCGAGCCGCCGGAGTAGCCGCGCTCCACCTGGCCCATGACGGGGTGGATGTCGACGTTGTCCCAGTGGTCGAGCATGCGCAGCTCGTGCACCGGCTCGTGACGCTCGGGAGCACGCTCCGCGCCGAACGCCGCGTGCCCGAGGCGGACGAGGTGGAAGAAGCCGTGGAGCAGGCCGGTGTCCCCGCCCGCGACCACCGCCGTCGTGCCGCGGCGGCGGGCGAGGACGTACCCGTCCGGGGTGAGGGGCGCCGCTCCCCGGAGCGTATCGACGAGCTCGGCGACGGCCGCGGGCATCTCACCGTCGCCGATGTGGTCCCGCGTGGCCAGGACGAGCTCCGGCGGCTCTCCTCCCTCGCCCCGCGCCACGACGTCCGCCCCTGCCCGGGTGAGCTCCCGGACGACGCTGCGGGCGCACGGGCCGTCCCCGAGGACGGCGGCGCGCCGGTCCGCGAGGCCGCTGAGGGCGGCGTCGGGCAGCCAGGCGGGATGGACAGGGCTGGGCATGGTGGTCGGCTCCGGTGTCGACGACGGCGACGGTCCCATCATGGCGGAGGAACGCCGCCGCACTCCATTCGACAGGCGTCGTCCACCGGGGCTTCGCCCCGCCCCTCGCAGAGGGCACGGCGGAGCAGATCCCGCCCCGGGACGGACCGGCCGGCCGACGACCACCCGGGCGGTCGCACCGCGCTACGCTGTGGCGCGGAACCGCTTACATCGACGGCAGCAGCGAGGAGGAGCGCGATGGCGACCATCCACGACGTCGCGCGGGAGGCCGGGGTCTCCATCGCGACGGTCTCCCGCTCGCTCAACGGCCAGGCGCGGGTGAGCGAGACGACGCGGCAGCGCGTCCTCGCCGTCGCCCGGGCCCTCGACTTCATCCCGAACCGCGCCGCCCGCGGACTGGTCACCGGGCGGCTGGGGAACGTCGGCGTCCTCGTCCCGGACGTCGCCAACCCCTTCTTCGGCCCGATCGTGGCGGGGATCGAGGAGGTCGCCCAGGCCCGCGACATGGGGGTCTTCCTCGCCGACTCCCGCGAGGACCCTGACGCCGAGCTCGGGCTCGTGCGGCGCCTGGGGCAGCAGGCCGACGGGGTCGTCCTCGTCGCCTCCCGGCTACCCGACGCCACCCTGCAGGAGATCGCCACGCGCACTCCGACCGTGCTCGTCAACCGGGTCGTCCCGGGCCTCCCGGCGGTCGCCGTCGACGCCCACCAGGGGATGCGCGACCTCCTCACCGAGGTCGCCGGCCTCGGGCACCGGACAGTCGTCTACCTCGACGGCCCGGTGCGCTCGTGGTCCGGGCGGGCGAAGCGCGCGGGGCTCGAGGACGCCGCGGCCGGCCTCGGTGTCGAGCTCCTCGTCCGGGGCCCCTACTCCCCGAGCTACGGCGCGGGACGGGCGCTCGCCGCGGAGGTGTTGGAGACGGACGCGACCGCCGTCGTCGCCTTCGACGACCTCATCGCCTGGGGGCTGCTCACCCGGGCGCAGGAGCTCGGGGTGCGGGTCCCGCAGGACCTGTCCGTCGCAGGCTTCGACGACGCCCTGGAGGAGGGCATGGCCCGCCCCGGGCTGACCACCGTCTCCCCGCAGGGGGCGTCGATGGGGGCGCTGGCCGCGCAGCAGCTCATGGGGCTGCTCGACGGGGCGACGGAGCCGGCGGTCGAGATGCTCGCCTGCGAGGTGGTCGTCCGGGGCTCGACGGGTCCGGCTCCCGCGGCCTAGGCGGGCTGCTCGGTACCGCCCCCGCTGGACTCGCGGACGACGACCCGGAACCGGGCCTTGTGCAGCCGGGGCGGGCGCTGGACGGGCACGTGCCGGTCCATCCGCTCGACGAGCATGTCGACGGCGGTCCGCGCGATCTCCTCCCGGCCGGGGTCGATGCTCGAGAGCGAGGGGACGGTGAACCGGCCGGCGTCGACGTTGTCGAAGCCGATGACGGCGACGTCGTCCGGCACGCGGCGGTGCGCCTCGCCGAGTGCCCGCAGGACGCCGAGCGCGAGCATGTCGTTGAGCGCGAAGACGGCGTCGAAGTCGACGCCGGTGGCGAGCAGGTCGCGGGTGGCGTCGGCCCCGTTCTGCGGGTGCCACGGCGCCGCCGGCCGCTCGAGCCGCCGGTCGCGGGGGATGCCGGCCGCCGCCAGCGCCTCCCGGTAGCCCTCGAGTCGCAGGTCGGAGGGGCGGACCTGGCCCTCGCGCGCGTCCGGGTGCGTCCCGACGACGGCGATGCGTCGGCGCCCCTGCGCGACGAGATGCTCGACCGCGGCCCGCGCGGCGGTGCTGTTGTGGATCGACACGTGGTCCGTGGGGCCGCCGAAGATGCGCTCCCCGAGGAGCACGACGGGGTAGCGGACCTTCTCGAGCAGGTGGCGGTCCTCGATGCCGAGCCGCTCCGGGCTGAAGAGCAGCCCGTCGGTCTGGCGCAGCCCCTCGGTGAGCACCGTGACCTCACGGTCCCGGTCGCCGCCGAGCTGGCCGATGATGACGTTGAGACCCCGGGCCTCGGCGGCGTCGATGACGGCGTCGGCGAGCTCGGCGAAGTAGTTGAGCCGGAGCTCGGGGACGGCGAGTCCGATGACCCCGGTCCGGCCGTAGCGCAGCCCGCGGGCGGACTGGTTCGGGCGGTACCCGAGCTCGGCGATGGCATGCTGCACCCGGGCGCGGGTCTCGGGCCGCACGTGCTGGTAGTTGTTGACGACGTTCGAGACCGTCTTGACCGAGACCCCGGCCAGCAGCGCGACCTCCCGCATCGTCACACTCAACTCGAGGCCTCCTAGCCGGGCGAGCCCGCGCACCTGTTCAGCCGGCCTGGCCGCGGCTCGGCCCGGGCGGCTCAGGTGGCGACGACTATGCCTCCCGGTCGCCGCCGGTGTCCACTTGCGCCGCGGCCGCCTTCGGGCGGTGTCGACCACTCTTGACAGAAGTAGATGTGAACGACAACAATCCAACTGCCGGCTTATGTACAGCGTTGTAAAGACGCAGGCAGTCGGCGTGCATCGTGGCAATTGCCGGCACAACGTCACCTCGCGGGGGAGGACGGCGC
>DAHVRG010000036.1 GCA_027322565.1 Georgenia sp. | reverse complement strand
CCTGGCCGTGGCCGGTGACCACGCTCGTCGCGCACTGCCTGTTCGTGGCGGTGGTCGGGATGTGCCACCGGTGGCTGCGGACCGCCGCCGCCTGGACCGTCGGCGCCGCGGTGACGGCAGTGACCTTCGCCGTGGCCGGGCAGGTCCCCGAGGGCGCACCGGCCAACGGCGTCGTCCTCGTGTCGGTGAGCGCGGGGCTCGCCGTCCTCGGGGCGCTGGGGCGCCTGTGGGCGCGGAACGCGGGCCGGGCGGAGCAGGCCGAGCGGCTCAGTGCCGAGGAGGCCCAGCGCCGCCGGGACCTCGAGGAGCGCAACCGGGTCGCCCGCGAGCTCCACGACGTCGTCGCACACAGCATGTCCGTCATCAACGTCCAGGCCTCCACCGCGCAGTACCGCATCCCCGGCATCCCCGCGGACGTCCTGCGCGAGCTCGACGACATCGCCGCCTCCTCACGCCAGGCGCTGGGGGAGATGCGGGCACTGCTCGCCATCCTGCGCCACGGCGGCGAGGAGGCACCCACGGCCCCGGAGCCGCAGCTCGCCGACATCCCGGACCTCGTCGAGGCGACACGGGCCGCCGGAGCCGCCATCGACTACTCGGGAGCGGACGGCGACGTCCCTCCCACCGTCGGCCTGACCGCCTTCCGCGTGGTCCAGGAGGCGCTGAGCAACGCCCTGCGCCACGCCCCGGGCGCGGCCATCGAGGTGACGACCGCCGTCGAGGGCGAGGGGGTGACGGTGCGGGTGGTCAACTCCGCCGCGGAGGGCGGGGCGGAGCCGGCACCGGGCTCCGGGCTGGGGTTGGCGGGGATCCGGGAGCGGGTGACGGCGCTCGGCGGGACCGTCGAGGCGGGGCCGACCGCGGAGGGAGGCTTCGCCGTCGTCGCCTCCCTGCCGCTCGGAGCCGACGCCCGCCGGGCCTGAGGTCGGCCACCGCGCGAGTACGTCGGGCCGCCGAGCCCCCGCTCGACCCGCGTGGCGCACGCCTGTCGACAACTGGACACGGACGACGCCGGCCGGGCGATCTCCGCATGATGCGGGGCATGGGCAGGTTCAGGAGGCCCGCCGCCGTCGCGGCGGGCGTCGTACTCGGGATGACAGTTCTCGCCGCACCGGCGGCCGGGAAGGGCGGCGAGATCGGCGACGGCACCGACCGGTTCGAGCTGACTAACGGGTGGACGGGGCGCACCGATCTGGCGTTCGTCTACGGGCGCGCCGGCGACCAGGTGTACGTGGGCGACTGGGACGGCAACGCGACCGACACGCTCGCGGTCCGCCGCGGGGCGACCTACCACTTCCGCAACAGCCTCTCCGGTGGACCGGCGGACCGGGTCGTCACCTACGGCCGGGCCGGGGACACCGTGCTCATGGGCGACTGGGACGGCGACGGCGTCGACACCCCGGCGGTCCGCCGCGGGAACGAGTACCACGTGAAGAACAGCCTGCGCGGCGGGGAGGCCGACGAGGTCATCAGGTACGGCCGCGCCGGGGACGAGGTCCTCGTGGGGGACTGGGACGGCGACGGCCGCGACACCCTGGAGGTCCGTCGCGGCACGACCTTCCACATCAAGAACACCATCGCCGGCGGGGACGCCGACGTCACGCTCACCTACGGCCGCGCGGGGGACGAGGTGGTGGTGGGAGACTGGGACGGCAGAGGCGGTGACACCCTCGGGGTGCGGCGGGGCAACACCTTCCACGTCAAGAACACCATCGCGGGCGGGGACGCGGACATCGTCATGGCCTACGGCGCCGGCTACTTCCCGGCCCTCGCCGGCGACTGGGACGGAGACGGCGCCGACAGCATCGGGCTGCGCATCGCCATGCCGCCGGCCGACTCCACCCCGGTGACGACCATGGACGAGTACGACCGGCGCCTGCTCGAGCTCATCAACGCCGAACGCATCTCCCGCGGCCTGGCACCGGCCCAGGAGTGGCCGCGGCTGCGGCCCGCGGCCCTCGCCCAGTCGCACCGGATGGTCGGGCTCGGCCGGATCGAGCACGCCACCTGGGACACCATCACCGCCGAGGCGCGAGCCGCGGGCTGCGCACCTGCCTCCGAGCTCCTCGTCCGCACCTGGCAGCGGAACGGGCAGGCACCCGACCCGCGGGCCGCCCTCGACTGGTACCTCAACAGCCCGGAGCACGGGCCCTACATCCTCCACCCGGAGTACCGGTACGTGGCCTCGGGCTCGGTCCAGGCCGGCAGCTACGTGTACAACACGCTGCGCTGGTCGCGCGGCTGCAGCTGACACCGGGCACCGCTGCACGGACGCGGGAGCCGCGAGATCGGTCACGTTCCGCGCTGCCCGCTCACGATCGAGGGCCGAGCGCCGATGGACCGGACGACCCGACTTCCGCATCGACCTCAGCCCGAGGAGCGCCCCATGAGCACCGCCCACACCGTCATCGCCTCCGACGCCGGACCCGCCCCGGGGGGTGCGGGTCGCCGGGGCTGGACCATCGGGCGTCGCCTGGCCGCGGGCTACGCGGCCGCGCTGGCGCTCATGGCGGTCATCGGGGTGGTCTCCTTCACCAACACGGCGTCCCTCGTCACCAACTCCGAGTGGGTCGAGCACACGCACGAGGTGCTGGCCGAGACCGACGCCGTGCTCTCGTCCCTCAAGGACGCCGAGGCGGGGCAGCGGGGCTACCTCATCACCGGCGTGGACGCCTACCTCGAGCCCTACACGGCGGCGCAGAGCTCGGTCGACGACCACCTCGCGGCCGTGCGCGACCTCACGAGCGACAACCCGGTGCAGCAGGAGCGGCTCGCCGACCTCGAGCCCCTCATCGCGGCGAAGTTCGAGGAGATGCAGCAGACCATCGACGTGCGCTCCGACGAGGGGTTCGAAGCGGCACGCGAGATCGTCCTGTCCGACGCCGGCAAGGCCGTCATGGACGAGATCCGGGCTTTGCTGGGTGAGATCCGGGCGGACGAGGAGGCGCTGCTGGACGAGCGCGCCGCGGAGGCGGACGCGACCGCGGCGACCACCCAGCTCGTCGTGACGGCCGGGACCGTCGTGGCCGTCGCCGTCGTCCTGGTGCTCGCCACCGTCCTGACGCGGAGCATCACCCGCCCGGTCAACGCCCTCACCGAGCGGCTGCGGGAGATCGCCGACGGCGACGGCGACCTCACCCAGCGGGTGGACGACTCACGCTCCGACGAGGTCGGCGCCCTCGCCACGGTCTTCAACCGGTTCGTCGACAACGTCGCCACGCTCATCCGACAGATCGGGGAGAGTGCCACCTCCTCCGCGGCCGCCGCCCACGAGCTGTCGGTCATCACGACCGAGATGACGCGCCAGACGGCCGACGCGGCCCAGCAGGCCGGGACCGCCGCCGCGGCGGCCGAGCAGGTCTCCTCCAACGTGCAGACCGTCGCAGCGGGCAGCGAGCAGATGGGCGCCTCCATCCAGGAGATCGCGCGCAGCGCGTCCGAGGCGAGCAGCGCCGGACGTACGGCCGTGACGAGCACCGCCGCCGCCAACGACACGATCACCCGTCTCGGGGAGTCCTCCACGGCGGTCGGCGAGGTCGTCGCCCTCATCAACTCGATCGCCGAGCAGACCAACCTGCTCGCGCTCAACGCGACCATCGAGGCCGCGCGTGCCGGTGAGGCAGGCAAGGGCTTCGCGGTCGTCGCCGGTGAGGTCAAGGAGCTCGCCCAGGGCACCGCCCGGGCAACCGACGAGATCACCTCGCGCATCACCCAGATCCAGTCCGACGTCGAGACCGCGGTGTCCGCCATCTCGACGACCACCGAGGTCATCGGCCAGGTCAACGACCACCAGCAGAGCATCGCCGGAGCGGTCGAGGAGCAGAGCGCGACGACGACGGCGATGTCCTCCAACGTCGCCGACGCCGCGATCGGGGCCACCACCATCGCCGACAACGTCCGTGCAATCGCGGACAACGCGCAGAGCACGGTGGACAGCATCGAGCAGGTCCGCACCTCGGCGGAGGAGCTCACCCGCACGTCCGAGCACCTCAACGGGCTCGTGGCGCGGTTCAAGGTCTGACCGGGCCGCCTGGCGGCTGGGCTGGACCCGGCCGCCAGGCGGTGCCTCGACCGCCGCGTGAGTGCGTGTCGCCGCGGTCAGGCGGGCCGCTCGCGGCGGAGCACGACGGCGGTCGCGTCGTCGTCCGAGGAGGGGTCCCGCACGGCGGCGATGACGGCGTCGAGGTCCCCGGCGACCGGGCCGGTGAAGGCCGTCCGGAGCCGCTCCAGCCCATGGGGCAGGGCCACGCCCCGCTGCTCGACCAGCCCATCGGTGAAGATCACGACGCCGCCGCCGGGCGGGATGTCGAGGGTCCCCGGCACGGGCTCCTGCGGGACGTACCCGATCGGCAGGGTCCCGGTGACGGGCGGCCAGGCGGCGTCACCGTCCGGGGCGAGCACCAGCGGCGGCAGGTGGCCGGCTCGGACGTACTCCAGCCGGCCGGTCGCCGGGTCGAGCACGGCGACGAGGAGAGTGGCCATCTCCCCGGCCATGGTGTTCCGGGCGAGGAGGTCGAGGCCTGCGGCCGCCTTCGCCGGCGAGCCCTCCCGCATGAGCAGGCCGCGCAGCGCGTTGCGCAGCTGGCCCATCGTCGAGGCGGCGGCCATGCCGTGCCCGGCGACGTCACCGACGACGACGGCGAGCCGTCCGTCGGGCAGGGCGAGGACGTCGTACCAGTCACCGCCCACCCGTCCGCCGTCGCCGGGGGAGTAACGCGCCTCGATGGACCAGCCGGGCGCCTGCGGGAGGGTCTGGGGCAGGGAGGAGCGCTGGAGGATCTCCGCCGCGCGGCTGTCCGCCAGTCCGCGGAGGTAGAGCGCCTCGACGGCGTGCCGGCGCAGCACCGCGGCGGTCTCCCGCTGCTCCTCGGTCCACGGCAGGCTCGCGCCCCGCACCGTCTCCCGCCAGCGCTCGAAGGACTTGCGCGGTGAGAGGCGCACGGAGTCGCCCTCACGGCGGGCGATCGCCTTGTTGTGCGGGTCGCCGCCCCAGTCGACGGAGCGTGCCACCTCGCGGCGCAGCCAGACGATCGCGTCGCCCTCGGCGAGGCTGAGGACGAGGGCACCCGCGACGTCGGGCACGGCCGCGGCGAGCTCGGGCGTGTCCCGGACGAGCGACTCGGTGGCGAAGACCTCCCCGCCGACCGCGGTCGCCCAGCGCAGGACTGCCTCCGGGTCGGTCGGCACGTCGCCGGCGCAGGCGGTGCGGCCCTGGGCGCGCACGACGACGCCGTCGGCCGCCATGATCGCGAGCAACGCGGGCTGCCGGACGAGGGCCTCGGTGAGCGGGAGGTCCTCGTTCCGGGTCGCGGCGACGAGGCCGGCGAGATCCCGGGCGGCCCGGTGGGCCGCGGCGAGCCGGTCCTCCTCGACCTGGGCGACGAGCCGCACGGACAGCACGGAGCCGAGGAACTCCGCCGCGGCGCGGATGCCGTGCGACGGGGCGTGCGGCCCGGAGTAGTGGTGGCACGCGATGAGGCCCCAGAGCCGGCCCTCCTTGAGCAGCGAGATCGACATCGACGCGGTCACGCCCATGTTCCCGAGGTACTCGATGTGGATGGGGGAGACCGAGCGGAGGGTCGCGTGGGTGAGGTCGAGCGGTGCTCCCGTCACCGGGTTGAGCGTGGGGACGAGCGGGCTGGGGCGGTACCCGACGTCTGAGATGAGCCGGATCCAGCTCTGCTCGTACAGCGCCCGCGCCTGCGCCGGGATGTCGGTCGCGGGGTAGTGGAGGCCGAGGAACGGGTTGAGGTCCGCCCGCTTCGATTCGGCGACGACCTCCCCGTTGTGGTCGGCGTCGAAACGGTAGACCATGACGCGGTCGAACCCGGTGAGCTTCCGGACCTCCCGGGCGGCGACGTCGTACAGCTCGGTGAGCGAGCGCGCCCGGTCGAGACCGGCGATGCTCGCCCGGACGTGCTGGTAGGTGTCGGTGTAGGTGAGCGGCTGGGCACCCAGCGCCGGTTCGAGCTCGACCGCGAGGAGGTCCGTCCCGGGCGGGTGGTGGAGGAACGCGTCCCACGGCGTGCCGTCGGGGAGGTGGAGGAGGACCGGGTTGCGGTCCCGGACGTCACCGGGGGCGGCGGCGTGGGCGACGACGGCGTCCGCCGCCGCGGTGCCGAGGACCTCACCGAGCGCCCGGCCGAGGACGTCGTCGACGCCCCGGCCGAGGAGCTCGGTGACGTTCGCCGTCACCTGGACGACGGCGTCGTCGTGGACGACGAGGAGGGCGCCGCGGGGCTGGACCGAGCCAGGGATGTGGATGGGCTCCCGGGCACAGTTGTCGAGGTCGACGGGCTCGTCGGGGGCCAGGGTCGGCTCCATGGGTCTCCTGTCGTGTGAAGCCCCCAGTGTGCCAGCCGGGTGCGACCCGGCGGGGAGGGTTCCCAGGCGGCCCCGAGTGTGTTGACCTTGCCACTGTGGAAGGGCGTGGGATGGCGGTGACATGCTGAGCATCGGAGAGGTCGCACACGCCACCGGGGTGACCCGGCGGATGCTGCGGCACTGGGAGGACGTCGGCCTGCTGGAGCCCGCCGCCGTCGACGAGCACACCGGGTACCGGCGCTACGCCCACAGCCAGGTCGGGCGGGTCCGCGCGATCGCGGCGCTGCGGGCGGTGGGCTTCGGGCTGGAAGCCATCGGGGACCTGCTCGGCCCCCGGCTCACCAGCGGCGTCTGGTCGAGCTGCTCCGGAGCCGCGAGGCCGAGCTCGTGGCCCAGATCGACGATGCCGCAGCGCAGCTGACCGAGGTGCGCACGCGCCTCGCTGCTCTGGAGAAGGGACGCCACGCCATCATGAACGCCTTCGAGCTCCACCCGCTGCCGACGGTCCACCTCGCCGCACTGCAGGCACGGGTCCGGGACGAGTCGGAGATCCGGGACGCGACCGCCGAGCTGCTGGCCCGCCTGCGCAGCCACCTCGTGCGGCGCGGCGCCACCGGCGCCGACATCACGCTCACCTACGACGGGACGGCGGAGGACGTCATCGTCGTCACCGCCGGGACCGTGCCGGGGGCCGGACCTCACGGCCTCGATGTCATCACCGTGCCCGGTGCCGCTCACGGCGTCAGCGTCCGCTTCGACGCACCCCCGGCCGACACGGGTGACGCGTGGGTCGCCCTCGACTCGCACCTGGCCGAGGAGGGGCTGGCGACCACCGGTGTCTACCGCCAGACCCTCACCGGCGAGGGTGGTGTCGTCCTCCAGGCACCGGTCCGCGAGCTGCCCCGACCGTGACCTCCTGCGCAGCCGTGCCGTCGGTGGGTCCGCCTACCCGGCGAGGAGCAGCGCGGCACCGACGACCAT
>DAHVRG010000320.1 GCA_027322565.1 Georgenia sp. | reverse complement strand
CTTCCGCGCCGCCCCCTCCCACCGACAGCTCACTTCCCGACACCTCACCCCACTCCGCGCCGAAAGCTCACCTCCCGAGATCCACACTCCTCGACGGCATGGCGCGTCTCCCTCGTCGGTACGCTCCGCCCGTGACCGGTCGATCGCTGCGCGGTGTGCACGTCGGGCTCGACCTTGCGTGGAGCACACGCGGACGCACCGGACTGGCGGTCGTCGACGGCACTGGGGCGCTCCGTGCCTCCGGCGCGGTGCGGACGGACGATGACGTCGCCACCTGGCTCGCCGTGCACGCGCCCGACCCGGTCACCGTCGCCGTCGACGCGCCCATCGTCGTCACCAACCCGACGGGGATGCGGACCTGCGAGCGCCTCGTCGGACAGACCTACGGGCGGTACGGCGCCACCTGTCATCCGAGCAACCTGAGCAGGCCGTACTTCGCCCCGCCCCGCGCCGCCGTCCTCGCCGCCCGCCACGGCTGGGAGAGCGACCCCGACCATCGAGGGCACGCCGACCGGCCCGCGGCGATCGAGGTGTACCCCCACGCGGCCATGGTCGGACTCTTCGGGCTCAGCCGGGTGCTGCCATACAAACGGGGCGCTCTCGACATCCGCCGGCGGGCGTTCCTCAGACTCCTCGACCTCCTCGAGACCATCGGCGGGCTCGCCCTTCCGGAGCATCCCCGCTGGCAGGAGATCCGCCTCGCCGCCGACCGCGCCACCCGACCGGTCGAGCTCGGCCGCATCGAGGACGAGGTCGACGCGATCCTGTGCGCCCACCTCGCCTGGCTCTGGCATCACCGTCCGTCGGCCCTTCGCGTCTTCGGAGACTGCAGGGACGGCTTCATCGTCGCCCCGCCGCCACCGACCACTCGCCAGTAGGTACTGAGCTGTCCGCAACAGGTGAGCTGTCGGCGGGGGTGGCTGTCGGGAAGTGAGCTGTCGGCGAGAAGCGGCGGGGGTCAGGCGGGGGGTGGGGCGGTGGTGCCCCGCTCGACCAGCCGGGTGCGGAGGCGGATGTGCTCGGTGACGTCGTCCCGGCCGGCGATGAGGTCGACGAGGAGGCCGATGGCCTCCACGCCCATCTGCTGGATCGGCTGCGCGACCGTCGTCAGCGGCGGGTTCGCCGCGACGGCCTCGGGGACGTCGTCGAAGCCGACCACCGAGAGGTCCTCCGGCACCCGCAGGCCGAGGTCCTCGGCGGCGTCGATCGTCGCGAGCGCCATGAGGTCGTTGGCGGCGAAGACGGCGGTGGGCCGGTCGGGCAGCGAGAGGAGCTCGTGGGCCGGTCGGTCGGCCCCCTCCCGCTTGTACCCCCCGACCCGGACGAGCTCGGGGTCCACGCTCAGCCCGGCGGCGGCCATCGCACTGCGGAAACCCTCCTCCCGGAGCCGGGAGCTCTCGAGGTCGGCGCGGCCGCCGAGGAAGCCGATGCGTCGGTGTCCGAGGGAGATGAGGTGCTCGGTGGCGAGCACGGCCCCGGCGTCGTTGTCGGCGTCGACGGTCGCGATGCCGGTCGGGCCCCGGTGTGGGTCGATCGCTACGACGGGCACGTCGTCGCGCACCTCGACGACCGTCGGGGTGACGAGCACCGCGCCGTCGATGAGGGTGCCGCTGAGCCGGGACAGCGACCGGCGCTCCCACCCGACGCTTCCCCCGCTGTGCCCGGAGCCGGAGTAGGCGAGGAGGTCGAACCCGGTGCCCTCGACGGCCCGGGAGGCCCCCTTGAGGATCTCCGTGCTGAACGGCTCGAACTCGGCGACGAGGATGCCGAGGACGTTGGTGCGCTGGGAGCGCAGGCTCCGGGCGACGAGCGAGGACTCGTAACCGAGCCGCTCGATGACCTCCTGCACCCGCTCGCTGGTCGCGGCGGCCACCCCGTAGCGCCCGTTGATGACCTTGGAGACGGTCGCCACGGAGACGCCTGCGCTCCGCGCGACGTCGTTGATGGTGACCCTGCTTCTCACGGTGACGACCCTACCGTGTTGAAAACGTTATCGATAACGATTGACACGCCAGTGGGCGGCTGCCACGCTGACCCTGTCCCCGTCGAAGACGACCGAAGGATCCGACATGCCTCACAGACGAGAAGTCAGCGTCGTAGCGCTCGGCCTGAGCGCCGCCCTCCTCCTCGCCGCCTGCGGCGACGGCGACGCCACCGACGACACCGGAGGGGGCCAGACCGGCGACTCGGTCACCCTCACCTGGTGGCACAACTCGAACAACGACCCGGGCCGCACGGTCTACGAGCAGGTGGCCGCCGACTTCGAGGCCGACAACCCCGGCGTCACCATCGAGATCACCCCGCTGGCGCACGAGGACATGCTCACCCGTCTCGACGCGGCGTTCCAGTCCGGGGACACACCGGACATCTTCATCGAGCGCGGTGGCGGTGAGCTCGCCGCCCACGTCGAGGCCGGGCTCGTCAAGGACCTCACCGACGTCGCCTCCGACACGATCGCCACGCTCGGCGCCTCCGTCGACGGCTGGACGGTCGACGACCGCGTTTACGCCCTGCCCTTCTCCGTGGGCGTCGTCGGCTTCTGGTACAACACGTCCCTCTTCGCCGAGGCGGGTGTCGACTCCGCGCCGACGACGATGGAGGAGCTCTACGCGGCGGTCGACGCCCTCAAGGCCGCCGGCATCGAGCCGATCTCGGTGGGTGCGCAGGACAAATGGCCCGCCGCGCACTACTGGTACTACCTCGCGCTGCGGCAGTGCAGCCAGGACGTGCTCACCGACGCCGTCACCTCCCTGGACTTCTCCGACCCGTGCTTCGTCCAGGCGGGTGAGAGCCTCCAGGAGCTCATCGCGACCGAGCCGTTCAACACCGGGTTCCTAGCCACCCCGGCCCAGACCGGACCGACCAGCGCCTCCGGGCTGCTCGCCACCGGGCAGGTCGCCATGGAGCTCGCCGGACACTGGGAGCCCGGCGTCATGCAGGGTCTGACCGAGGACAACCAGGGCCTGGGCGAGGACACCGGATGGTTCCCGTTCCCCGCGGTCGAGGGCGGCCAGGGTGACCCGGACGCCGCACTCGGCGGTGGCGACGCCTGGGCGTGCGCCCAGGACGCCCCCGACGTCTGCGTCGACTTCATCGCCTACCTGCTCAGCGACGAGGTGCAGACGACCTTCGCGGAGAACGACATGGGGCTGCCGACGAACCCGGCCGCGACCGGCTCCGTCTCCGACCCGGCCCTCGCGGACCTGCTGACCTTCCGCGACGAGGCACCCTTCGTCCAGCTGTACTTCGACACGGCGTTCGGGGAGAACGTCGGCGGCGCGATGAACGACGAGATCGCCCTCGTGTTCGCGGGACAGTCCTCGCCGCAGGCCATCGTCGACGCCACCCAGGCCGCGGCGGACCTGGAGTGAGCACCGTGGCAGACGACGGCACCCGCTCCGCCGCTGCCACCCTGCCGGCCCGGCCCGTCGACCGCGCCTCGGTGCGGTCGACGGGCGGCCCGGGGGCCGGGCGCCGGCCCCGTCTCTCGCCGGCGTGGCGCAAGCGGCTGGAGATCGCCTTCTTCGTCAGCCCCGCGCTGGCGCTGTTCGGCGTCTTCGTCGTGGTCCCGGTCGTCCAGAGA
>DAHVRG010000289.1 GCA_027322565.1 Georgenia sp. | reverse complement strand
CGCACCGACGCCCGCGTCGACGAGCTCCTCCGACTGGTCAACATGCCGCCGGAGGTCTACCGCAACCGCTACCCCAAGCAGCTCTCCGGCGGCCAGCAGCAGCGGGTCGGCGTCGCCCGCGCGCTCGGCGGCGACCCCGCGGTGCTCCTCATGGACGAGCCGTTCGGCGCCATCGACCCGATCACCCGCGACCGGCTGCAGAACGAGTTCCTCCGGCTGCAGGCGGAGGTCCGCAAGACGATCGTCTTCGTCACCCACGACATCGACGAGGCGATCAAGATGGGCGACCGCATCGCCATCCTCACCGACGGCGCGAAGGTCGCCCAGTACGACACCCCCGAACGGATCCTCACCGCCCCCGCCAACGACTTCGTCGCCGAGTTCATCGGCCGGGGCGCCTCGCTCAAGCGCCTCAACCTCAACCACGTCTCGGACATCGAGCTGCGCAGCTGGCCCACCGTGCGCGCGGACACCGACCCCGCGACGGCGCTCGACCGGCTGCGGCAGGCCGACGAGAGCGCCCTGCTCGTCCTCGACGAGGCCGGTCGGCCCCGCCGCTGGGTGGGCGCCGAGGACCTGCGCCGGGCCGACGGCCGCCGCCTCGACGACGTGGGCCTGCCCGCCTCGGCGGTCGTGGAGCCCCGCGCCACGCTCAGCGACGCCCTCAACGAGCTCATCACCGCGCGCTACGCCGTCACGCTCGTGGTCGACGACGACGGCGCCTTCCAGGGCGTCGTCGACATCGAGCAGATCAACGAGGCGATCCGCACGATGCGCGCCTCCGCGGTGCAGGAGGCCCGCGCCGGGCTGGAGGACGGCACATGACCACCGCGCCCCGGGAGGCCGTCGCCCCCCAGACCCCGGCACCGAAGCGGCGCCGGTCGGTGGGGCGCTACCTCACCATGCCGCTCCTCCTGGCGGCGGTATGCCTGGCACTGTACGTCTACGTCTCGGGCCAGGAGCTGGACACCATCGAGGCGCGCTCCCTGAACGCCGGTCGGCTGAGCACCGCGATCTGGCAGCACGTCCAGCTCGCCGCGGTGTCCACCGTGGTCACGCTCGTCATCGCCATCCCGCTGGGGATCCTGCTCACCCGCCCGTTCACCCGGCGAGTGCGGCCGTACGTCATCACCGTGCTCACCGTTCTTCAGGCCGTCCCGACGATCGCGATCATCGTCCTGCTGGCGGTGGCCTGGCTCATGCTCGGGTTCGGGCCGGCGATCATCGCGCTCGTGCTCTACGCCGTGGTCCCCGTCCTGCTCAACACGATGGTCGGCATCGAGCAGGTCGACGACGCCGTGCTCGAGGCCGGCCGCGGCATGGGCATGTCGCGCTTCACCGTGCTGCGCAAGCTCGAGCTGCCGCTGTCCGTCCCCGTCATGCTCGCCGGGATCCGCACGGCCCTGGTCATCAACGTCGGGACGGCCACACTCGTCACCTACATCAACGCCGGAGGGCTGGGCGACATCATCGTCGCCGGGCTGTCGACCAACCGGTTCACCGTCCAGCTGGTGGGCGCGACCCTGACGGCCGTCCTCGCCCTCCTCATCGACTACCTCGCAGGGATAGCGGAGGACCTGCTGCGACCGCGCGGGCTCTGACCCCTGCTTTCCCCTACACGAAGGAGAACACACCATGACCGCACGACCGACACGACGCGCGCTCGCGGCGACCGGGGCGATGGCCCTGGCCCTCACCCTGGCCGCCTGCGGCGACGACGGCGGTGGCGGGAGCGGCGGCGGCGACGGCGAGCTCTCCGGGGCCTCGTTCATCGTCGGGTCCAAGGAGTTCACCGAGTCCCACGTGCTCGCGCAGATCACCATGCTCGCACTGGAGGACGCCGGCGCCGAGACCGTCGACCAGACCGGCATCTCCGGCAGCGCCACCGTGCGCGAGGCGCTGGAGACCGGTGAGATCGACATCTACTGGGACTACACCGGCACCGGGTGGGTCAACATCCTCGGCAACACCACCGAGGACGTGCCCGAGGACCTCCACGCCGCCGTCGCCGAGGCGGACGCCGAGAACGGCATCGCGTGGCTGGAGCCGGCGAACTTCGAGAACACCTACCGGCTGGCCACGTCCAACGCCCTCGCCGAGGCGGAGGGGCTGGTGACGACCTCGGACGCCGCGGAGTTCATCACCCAGAACCCCGACCAGGGCCGGATCTGCGCCGCGGCGGAGTTCATCAACCGCGACGACGGCCTGCCCGGCCTGGAGGAGACCTACGGCTTCGCGTTCAGCGAGGTCGTCGAGCTCGACCTCAACCTCATCTACCCCCAGGTCGGCGAGAGCTGCGAGTTCGGCGAGGTGTTCTCCACCGACGCTCGGATCGTCTCCAACGACCTCCTCGTGCTGGAGGACGACCTCGGCTTCTTCGTCGAGTACGCCGGCGCCGTCACTCTGCGCCAGGAGACCCTCGACGAGTACCCGGCCATCGCCGACATCCTCGACCCGATCAGCGAGGCGCTGACCAACGAGGTCATGACCGAGCTCAACGGTCGCGTCGACAACGACGGCGAGCAGCCGCGTGACGTCGCCGAGGACTGGCTCACCGAGCAGGGCTTCATCGGCTGACCTGACGACCGGCGTCGAGGGCGGGGCGTCCCCTGTGGGGGCGCCCCGCCCTCACGTCTCCGTGAAGCGTCCCACCGTCCGTGCCGGGTCGATCCCGGGAAGGACCTCGGTGAAGATCCGGAAGTAGGCCAGCTCCTCGCGGGTCCGCACCGGCGGGTCCAGCGCGGCCGCCTCGCGCCGCAGGTCCGCCTCGGTGACGGTCTGCTCGTAGTGCTCGCGCAGCACGTCGTTCATCCCGGTACCCTCACCGAACTGCTCCTTGCGCCGCCACAGCACCTCCTCCGGCAGCCAGCCGTCGAAGGCCCGCCGCAGGATCCACTTGGCGGGCCGGTCGGGCCCGATGAGCTTCCACTCCGGCGGCAGCGCGAGCGCCAGCTCGACGACGTCGAGGTCGAGGAAGGGGACCCGCGGCTCGATGCCGTGCGCGGCGGCGACCCGGTCCACCCGCTGCAGACCGCCGATGTGCATCCCCTCGAGGGTGGCGAGGAGGTCCTCGTGGAGCGCGTCGCCGGTGTCGTGCCGCCCGTAGTGGGCGTACCCGGCGAACAGCTCGTCAGCGCCCTCCCCGGCGAGCACGACCTTGACGTGCCGGCTCGCGAGCTCGGCGACGAGGTGGTGGGGTACCGCGCTGTGGACCAGCGGCGGGTCGAAGGACTCGAGCTCGGCGATGATCTGCGGGACGAGCGCGATCGCCTGCTCGGCGGTGTAGACCAGCTCGTGGTGGTCGGTACCGGCGTGGTCGGCGACGAGCCGGGCCGCAGCGAGGTCGCTGCTGCCCTCGAGCCCGACGGCGAAGGTCGGCAGGCGCCTGCCGTCCTGTGCCGCGAGCCGGGCGGCGACGGCGGTGACGATGCTCGAGTCCACCCCGCCGGAGAGCAGCACCCCGACCGGGACGGCGGCGTCCAGGCTCTGCTGCACCGCCCGCACGATGGTGTCGCGCAGCGCGTCGAAGACCCACCCGGGCGGGTCCTCGTGCGGGGCGCGGCTCTTCAGGAGCGCCGGCTCCGCGGCCGGGAAGCCGGGCCCGACGACGAGGCCGTCGTCCGGGGTCCAGGTGTGCCCGGGTGGGAAGGGCTCGACGGCGGGCCGCCACTCGTCGTCGAAGGCTTTGAGCTCGGAGGCGAAGAGCACGGTCTCCCCACGGCGCGCCCAGTAGAGCGGGGCGATCCCCAGACCGTCCCGGGTGACGGCGAAGCGGCCGTCCCCGGCGCCCACGGCGAGCGCGAAGCTGCCCCACAGCCGCTCGAAGGCGGCCACGCCCTCGTCCTTGTAGAGCTGCAGCGCCGCCTCGAGGTCGGAGTTCGTGCTGAACCGGTCCTCGCCGAGCTCCCGGCGGATGCGGCGGTGGTTGTAGATCTCGCCGTCACCGATGAGCCAGACATCCTCGCGGCTGCCGGCCAACGGCTGGGCACCGGTTTCCGGGTCGGTGATCGCGAGGTACCGCGTGCCGAGCCAGGCTTCACCCGCACGTACCGTCGCGGTGCCGTCCGGGCCGCGGTGGGCCATCCGGTCGAGCATGCGCTGCCCGACCTCCTCGTCGAAGGGTCCGTAGGCTGCCACTACACCCGACATGCCCCAACCCTAGGTGGGGGCCGCTGCCCGGGCGAGCGCCGCGCGCACCGCCGGCGAGCCGCCGGGGCGAAGGTCCCACCCCAGCGGCCGCGTCATGTCCGTATCGTCGGACTCGAAACGGACAGGTGACGATGACGGAACAGACGACGACCTCCACCCCGCCCCCGTGGCACCAGCTCGCCCCGGACGCCGTCCTCGCCGAGCTCGGGACGGACCGCGGCGGCCTGTCGAGCAGCACCGCCCGCGAGCGCCAGGAGCGCCACGGCCCCAACACCATCGAGGTGAGCGAGCCCACGCCGTGGTGGCAGACCCTGGGGCGGCAGTTCCTCAGCCCCCTCATCGCGATCCTCGTGCTCGCCAACGTCGTCACCGCGCTGCTCCAGGAGTGGGTCGACGCCGTCGCCATCTTCCTCGTCCTCATGGCCAACGCGGTCATCGGGTTCTGGCAGGAGCGCAAGGCCGAGTCCGCGGTGCGCGCCCTCCAACAGCTCTCCGCCCCGTCCTCCCGGGTGCTGCGTGACGGCCGGGAGGTCCGGCTCCCGGCGGCCGAGCTCGTCCCCGGGGACGTCGTGCCGCTGGAGAGCGGGGAGCGTGTCCCGGCCGACCTGCGCCTGCTCGACGTCACCGGGTTGGAGGTCAACGAGTCGATGCTCTCCGGCGAGGTGCTGCCTGTGCGCAAGGACGCGGCGACGATGCCGGACGACACCCCCGCCACGGACCGGACGAACCTGGCGTTCAGCGGCACGCTGGTCACCTCGGGGCGTGCGCTCGGGGTGGTCGTCGCCACCGGCTCGGACACCGAGCTCGGGGAGATCAACCGGCTGATCCAGAGCACCGAGACCACCTCCCCGCTGCAGGCGCTGATGAACGGCCTGGAGCGCCGGATCGGGCTGGTCGTCGCACTCGGTGCCGCGTTCGTCTTCGTCGCCGGGCTCGTCCTGGGGTACGCGCCGTCGGAGATGTTCCGCACCGCGGTCGCCCTCGCGGTCGCCTCGGTGCCGGAGTCGCTGCCGATCGTCCTCACCGTCGCGATGAGCCTGGGCGTGGGCCGGATGGCCCGGCACAACGCCATCGTCCGCTCGCTGCCGGCCGTGGAGACCCTCGGCTCGACCACCGTCATCGCCTCCGACAAGACCGGCACGCTCACCCAGAACCGGATGACCGTGCAGCTGGTGTGGACCGCCGACGGCGCCACCGACCTGCGCATCCCGCTGCCCCACCCGCCGTCGGGCACCCTACGGGAGGCGCTGCGCACCGCCGGCCTGACGAACGAGGCGAGCGCGACCGACGAGGACGCGCTCGACCTGCACGGCGACGCCGTCGACGTCGCGCTGGCGCGGGTGGCGCTGGCCAGCGGCGCGGTGACCCCGCAGGAGCGGACGGCACCACCCCTCGCCCACGGCCCCTACGAGTCCGCGCTGCGGTACTCCCAGACCGTACGGCGCGAGCCGGACGGCACCCGCATCCTCCACGTCAAGGGTTCCCCCGACGTGCTGGCCGCAATGTCCGCCTCCCTGGCCACCGCGGCCGGGCCCGTGGCGATGGACGACGACGCCGTCGCGCGTGCCAACGAGCGGCTCGCCGGCCAGGGGATGCGCGTCATCGCCTCCGCCCAGCGGGTGCTGGCCCCCGACGAGGAGGTCGACCGGCACCTGCCGGCGCCGTCCGGCCTCACCTTCCTCGGCCTGCACGGGATGGAGGACCCACCTCGGCCCGGCGTCGTGGAGGCGGTCGCCGACTGCCGGCGCGCCGGCATCCACGTCACCATGGTCACCGGCGACCACCCGGCGACCGCCGCGTCCATCGCCGAGCGCCTCGGGCTGCCGATGGAGCGGCCCCCGCTCGTCGGCTCGGAGATCGCCGAGCTCGACGACGAGACACTCGCCGCCCGGCTGCGGCGGACCAGCGTGGCCGCCCGGGTCACGCCGCAGGACAAGCTGCGCATCGTCGAGCTGCTCCAGAAGCACGGGGAGACGGTCGCCGTCACCGGCGACGGTGTCAACGACGCCCCGGCGCTCAAGGCCGCCTCGATCGGCGTGGCGATGGGAGCGTCGGGCACCGACGTCGCCCGCGAGGCCGCCGACATCGTCCTCACCGACGACAACTTCGTCACGATCGTCGACGCCGTCCGGCAGGGCCGGGTCACCTTCTCCGCGATCCGCAACGCCACCTTCTTCCTCATCGCCACCGGGCTGGCCTCGCTGCTGTCGGTGTCGGCCAACGTCCTGGCCGAGGGGCCGCTGCTGTTCCTGCCCATCCAGCTGCTGTTCGTCAACGTCGTGACCAACGGCCTGCAGGACATCGCCATGGGCTTCGAGCCGGCCGAGGGTGACGAGCTCACCCGACCGCCGCGCCCACGCTCCGAGGGGATCCTCTCCCGGGTGCTGTGGTTCCGGGTGCTGCTGGCCGGTGTCTGGATGGCGGTGGCCATCCTTGTCGCCTTCCGCTGGGCGCTCGGCCAGGGCTACGAGCTCGACCACGCCCGCACCTTCGCCATCACCCTGTTCGTCTTGATGAACTTCTACCTCGTCGGCACCGCCCGGTCCGAGACCCGGTCCGTCTTCGCCCTGCACCCCTTCAGCAACCGCGTGCTCATCGGCTGCGCGCTCGGTGCCCTTGCCCTGCACCTGGGCGCGATGTCGTGGTCGGTGTCGGCCGGGCTGCTCGGCTTCACCCAGCTGAGCGCCGGGGAGTGGCTGGCCTGCGCGGTGCTCGGGCTCAGCGTCCTGCTCCTCATCGAGGGGGACAAGGCGCTGCGCGCCCGGGTGCGGCGCACCCGCCCCGGGCGCGAGCACGAACCGGTCTGACGGTCCGCCCCCTGCCAGGTCCTACAGCTCGAGCAGCATCCGGATGTTGCCCAGGGCGTTGGGCTTGGCGCGCGCGAGGTCGAGGAACTCCGCCACGCCCGGGTCGTGCGAGCGCAGCAGCTGGGCGTAGACGTCCATCCCGACCGGGGTCCCGGCGATCGGCACGAACCCGTGCCGGGCGAAGAAGTCGACCTCGAAGGTGAGGCAGAAGATCCGCTTGAGGTGGAACGACCGGGCGCGCTCCACCAGGGCGTCGAGGATGCGGTGGCCTACGCCCCGGCTCTGGAAGCGCGGGTCGACGGCGATCGTGCGGACCTCGGCGATGTCGTCCCACAGGACGTGGAGGGCACCGCACCCGGCGAGCACCGCCTCCCCCTCCTCCTGCGTCTCGGCGACGACGAACTCCAGGACGTCCTCGTAGTAGGTGACGAGGCTCTTGTCGATGATGCTGCCCTCGGCGGCGTGCGGGGCGACGAGACCGTGGATGCGCCGCACGTCCCGGGGCAGCGCCGGGCGCACGACCACCTCCGCGCCCCGGCCGCCCCGGTCACGCCCACGAATGCTGCCCACTCATCGATCGTGGCACCGACAGGTGTTCCCGTCGCCCTGTGAGGTGTACCGTGTGAGCCTGGGCTCGGCGCCGTCGCCGCGCCCCGGGCGGATCCACCACCCCACCTACACCGGGAGTAGGTCAATGCGAACCAGGTACGGATAGCCGCACCTCTGGCCCCTCCCGGTCACCTGCCGCGTTCCCTGCGGCACACGACCGGTCGAGCGGGCTGAGAACGTCCGGGCTCTCCACGCCCGGGTACCGCGTCACGACGCGGATCTGTCAGGACGGGCGGACACGATCAGGCGGACGATCGATGGGAATCTGTCTTGCGCACGTCCTCATCCCCCCATACCCAGCCCTCCCCACGAGCCCTCCCCGAGACCCAGCCGCTCACCCGGCGTCCGGGGCCCCCTCCACTCCCCCGGCTCCACCACTACTTCGAACGCACCTGTGACGACCGGCCCGGCGCCACGGCCCTGGAGTGCGACGGCGAGACGCTGAGCTACCAGGCCCTGGACGAACGGGCCAACCAGCTCGCCCACCACCTGGTAGCCGCCGGTCTCCGGCCGGGGGCGCGGGTGGGCATCCTCGTCCCGCGGTCGGTCGGGATGTACGTCTCCGTCCTCGCGGTGCTCAAGGCCGGGGCCGCTTTCGTCCCGATCGACCCGGCCGCACCGGCGGACCGGGTCGGCTACATCGCGGAGGACTCCAGCCTGAGCATGATGCTCACGACATCGGCGTTCGACGAGGTCTCCGCGGGCATCCCGGTCCCGGCCGTACGGCTCGACCAGGTCGCCGAGGAGGTCGCGCGGCGCCCCGACGCGCGCCCCGACCTCCTCACCGAGGGCGACCCGACCTGCTACATCATCTACACCTCGGGCTCGACCGGGCGCCCCAAAGGTGTGGAGATCACCCAGTCGAGCATCTGCAACTTCATCAGCGTCGTCCCCCCGCTCTACGGCGTCACGCCGTCGGACCGGGTCTACCAGGGGATGACCATCTCGTTCGACTTCTCCATCGAGGAGATCTGGCCCACCTGGGCGGTGGGCGCCACCGTGGTTGCGGGTCCGACCGACGACGCCCGCCGGGTGGGCCCGGGGCTGGCCGACTTCCTGGAGAGCGCGGCCGTCACCATGCTCTACTGCGTCCCGACCGTGCTGGCGACGCTGGACCGCACGATCCCCTCGATCCGCACCGTCAACGTCGGCGGTGAGGCCTGCCCGCAGGAGCTCGTCGAGCGGTGGGGGGTGGGCCGGCGCATCCTCAACACCTCCGGCCCGACCGAGACCACTGTGACCTGCACGTGGGCCGACCTGCGCGTGGGGCGGCCCGTGACCATCGGCTGGGCGCTGCCCACCTACACCGTGACGCTGCGGGACGAGAACCTCGAGCAGGTGCCGTTCGGTGAGGTCGGGGAGATCTGCGTCGGCGGACCGGGCGTGGCCCGCGGCTACGTCAACCGTCCCGACCTCACCGCGGACCGTTTCGTCCCCGACCCCGACGGCGCCCCCGGTGCCCGGATGTACCGCACCGGCGACCTCGGCCGGTTCCTCCCGGCCGGTGACATCGAGTACCTCGGGCGGGCGGACAGCGAGGTGAAGATCCGCGGCAACCGGGTCGACCTCCAGGAGATCGAGAGCGTCCTCCTGCGCGACGAGCAGGTCGCGGCCGCCGTCGTCAAGCTGCTCCCCTCGGAGAGCGGCGGCGACCTCGCCGGCTACCTCGTCCTCACCGAGGGACGCACCAGGGACGACGGCCTCCTCGCCCGCCTGCACGCGGACCTGCGGCGCACCGTCCCGCCGTACATGGTCCCCACCTACCTCGAGGTCGTCGACCAGATCCCGATGCTCCCCAGCGGCAAGGCCGACCGCAAGGCGCTGCCGGACCCGCAGGGACCGCGCCTCGTCGCCGGTGACGGCGACTACGTCGCTCCGGAGACGGAGACCGAGCGGCAGGTCGCCGCGGTCTGGCAGGAGGTGCTGCGTCTGCCGGACGGCTCGCTGTCCGTCGAGGCGGACTTCTTCAACGACCTCGGCGGACACTCGCTCCTCGCGGCGACCGTCGTCTCCAAGCTGCGCGCCACCCTGCCCTCCCTGTCGATCGTCGACCTCTACGCCAACCCGACGGTGCGGGCGCTGGCCCGCCAGCAGGACATGACCCGTCTGGAGTCGGCCGAGGAGCCCGAGCGGCCGCGTCCCCCGCGCCCGCAGCCGCCGACGCGAGGGCGGGTCGCTGCCTTCGCGCTGTCCCAGCTCGGCTGGGTGTACTCGCTCCTCGTCGTCTTCCTGCTCCCGATCGGCATCGTCTACAGCGTCCACGGCGGCGAGCCGAGCGTGGCAATGATCCAGCAGCTGGTCCTGCTTTTCCCGCTGTCCTACCTCGTCGGTCGCTGGGTGCTCCCGGTCGTCGGGGTCCGGCTGCTCACCCGGGGCGTGCGCCCCGGCACCTACCCGCTGTACGGCTCGGTGCACCTGCGCGTATGGGCGGCGCAGCGGGCGATGACGCTCTCCCCGCTGTCGGTCCTCTCCGGCTCGCCGTGGGCCGCTCCCTACCTCCGGCTGCTCGGGGGCCGGGTCGGGGAGGCGTGCCACATCGGGACCGCGGAGATCCCGCTGCCCCACCTCGTCTCTCTGGGGGACGGCGCCACCGTCGGCTACGCCACGTACCTCAACGCGTTCGAGATCGCCGAGGGCGTCCTGACCGTGGGCACCATCGAGGTCGGTGAGCAGGGCGTGGTCGGGGCGAACGCCGTCCTCGTCGGCCCGTGCGAGGTGGGCCGCGGCGCCATCCTGCGCGAGCAGTCGCTGCTCCAGGCCGGGGAGCGCATCCCCGCCGGGGTCACGTGGTCCGGGTCCCCC
>DAHVRG010000047.1 GCA_027322565.1 Georgenia sp. | reverse complement strand
ATGGTGGCGGAGAACAGGGCGGTGCGGCGGCCAGCGGGAACCTGGCCGGCGATCTGCTCGACGTCCTCGGCAAAACCCATCCGGAGCATCTCGTCGGCCTCGTCGAGGACGAGGAAGCGGACACCGGAGAGGTCGAGGCTGCCGCGCTCCATGAGGTCCATGACCCGGCCGGGGGTGCCGACGACGACCTGGGCACCCTGGCGCAGTCCACGCAGCTGCGGCGTGAAGCTCGCGCCGCCGTAGATGGGCAGCACGTCGACGCCGTCGAGGTGGGTGGCGAAGGAGGCGATCGCGTCGCTCACCTGGATGGCGAGCTCCCGGGTGGGGGCGAGCACGAGCGCCTGCACGGCGCGCAGCCCGGGGTCGACCGCGGCGAGCAGCGGAAGACCGAACGCCGCCGTCTTGCCGGTGCCGGTCTGGGCGACTCCGACGACGTCCCGGCCGGCGAGCAGCGGCGGGATCGCCTCGGTCTGGATGTCGGTCGGCGTCGTGTAGCCGAGGTCGACGACGGCGCGGAGGAGGGGGGCGGGCAGGCCGAGGCCGGAGAACCCGGCCTCGGGGCGTGCGTCGGCGAGGTCGGTGAGGACAGCAGTCAAGAGATCAGAACCCATCGATAGCGGAGTGGGGCACACGCCACCAGGTGGGTGACGCGAGGGCCTTCCGCGATGGGCCCCGCCGAGGCGCTACTTCCGCAAGGGGCCTGGGCGGCACAGCACACTCCAGGAGCCCCCAGCGTATCGGCCGCCCCGTTCAGTCGACACCGGTCACCCCCGTGACGTCCCGCACAGCCACCTCCACTGCGGCACCACCGCACCCCACCTCGGCACCGACAGCCCACTTCCCGCCGACAGCTCACGCGGACGCCGACAGCCCACTTCCCGGCGACAGCTCACTTCCCGACGTGCGCGGCGGTGGCGGACGCGCGGGCTCCGGCGACGACGGAGAGCGCGGCGACCCCGGCCGCGAGGAGGAGCCCTGCCAGGTAGGCCGCCGTCCCGGCCGTGTCGACGAGCGCGAGGAACAGGGCACCGGAGCCCGCCAGACCGAGCGCTGCGCCGAGTGAGTCCGACACCTGGAGGGAGGCGCTGACCTCCCCGTGCTGCGCAGGTGGGGTGAGACGCAGCGCAAGGACGGTGAGCGCGGCGTACACCATGCCGATCCCCGCGCCGCCCAGGGCCCACCCGGGTACGGCGACCCATGGGCCCACACCGGGAAGCGCCGCACCGGCGGTGACGAGCGTGCCCGTCGCCAGGAACAGCGGCCCCAACCAGGTGAGACCTCGGCGCCCGGCCGCACTGCTCACGCGTCCCTGGACGAACGCGCCGACGGCCCATGTCACGGAGGAGACGGCGACGACGAACCCGGCGGCGGTCACCGACCACCGGAGCTCCCGGACCAGCAGCAGCGGCAGGAAGGTGTGGACCGTGAGGAACGAGGCATTGAGCAGCGCCCGGCACGCAACGGCAGCGGGCACGCCGCGGACCAGCCGGGCGGTGCCGCGCGGCAGCAGCCGCGGCACCGCCACGGCAAGGACGGCGAGTGCCCCGGTCCCGGCCGGCACCGACCAGCCCTCCTGGGCGCTGCCCGCGACCTGGAGCACCGCGACCGACACCCCCGTGAACGCCGCCGCGAGCACCAGGCCCCTCGTGGCGGCCTTCCTCCCGCCGTCCCGGCGCGGCAGCTGGCGCAGCAGCGGGAGGAAGCAGACCACCACCGCGGCGACGAGAACCGCGGCCCCGAGGAACACCCAGCGCCATGACGCATGGTCGACGACGAGTCCGGTGATGGCCGGCCCGCCGAGCGCCGGCACCACCCAGGCGGCCGAGAACCAGGCGAAGAACCCCGGCTGGCGCTCGGCAGGCACCAGGGCCCCGACGAGCACGTAAAGCGGGACGATGAGCAGGCCGCCGCCGAGCCCCTGGACCGCGCGGCCGACCGCAAGCACGCCCATCGTCGGTGCCGTGCCGGCGACGACGAGCCCGAGGGGGAAGAGCACGAGGCCCAGGAGCAGCACCGGACGTGGGCCCCGGCTGTCGGCCCACGCGCCGGCCAGGGCGGTGGCGACGAGCTGGGCGGCCAGCGGGGCGCCGGCGGCCACCGGGTAGAGCCGGAGACCGTCGAGGTCCGCGCTCACCGCGGGCAGGGCCGCACTCGCGGCCAGGTTCTCGAAGGCCACGATGGTGATGAGCGCGACGGACGCGACGAGGAGGAGGCGCACGAGGTCGGGCGGGCCGGCGGTGCGCATCCGGCCGCCGGCAGCGGCACGGGTCATGGCTCGATCATCGCCCGACCGGTGGTCCCGTGGTAGCAGGGCCCGCGCGCCCAACTAGGATTGCCCGTGCGCCCGCCCGTCTAGCGGTGCGCCCGACCAACGGAAGGATCTTCGTGCTCCGCACTCGTGACGCAGGGTCGCTGCGCCCCGCCGACATCTCCAGCACCGTCACTCTCGCCGGCTGGGTCGACCGCCGCCGCGACCATGGCGGCGTCGCCTTCATCGACCTGCGCGACGCCTCCGGCATCGCCCAGGTCGTCATCCGGGAGGACGTCGCCCACGAGCTGCGCGCGGAGTACGTCATCCAGGTCACGGGCGAGGTCGCCCGGCGTCCCGAGGGCAATGCCAACCCGAACCTCGCCACCGGCGAGATCGAGGTCATCGCGAGCGACGTCGTCGTGCTCAACACCGCTGCGCCGCTGCCCTTCCAGGTCTCCGAGCATGCCGAGGACGCCGGCCAGGTCAGCGAGGAGGTGCGCCTGAAGTACCGGTACCTCGACCTGCGCCGCAAGGAGCCGGCCCACGCGATGCGGCTGCGCGCGAAGGTCAACCAGGCTGCCCGCCGGGTGCTGGACGACCAGGGATTCGTCGAGATCGAGACCCCGACGCTCACCCGCTCCACCCCTGAGGGCGCCCGCGACTTCCTCGTCCCCGCGCGGCTCTCCCCGGGCTCCTGGTACGCGCTTCCCCAGTCACCGCAGCTGTTCAAGCAGCTGCTCATGGTCGCCGGGATGGAGCGCTACTACCAGATCGCCCGCTGCTACCGCGACGAGGACTTCCGGGCGGACCGGCAGCCGGAGTTCACCCAGCTCGACGTCGAGATGAGCTTCGTGGACCAGGAGGACGTCATCGCCGTCGCCGAGGACGTCCTCGTCGAGCTGTGGCGCCTCATCGGGTATGAGATCAGCACCCCGATCCCGCGGATGAGCTACGCCGAGGCGATGGCGAGGTACGGCACCGACAAGCCCGACCTGCGTTTCGGGCTGGAGCTCACCGACCTCACCGAGTACTTCTCCGGCACACCCTTCCGCGTGTTCCAGGCTCCGTACGTCGGCGCCGTCGTCATGCCCGGCGGCGCGAGCCAGCCGCGCCGCCAGTTCGACGC
>DAHVRG010000272.1 GCA_027322565.1 Georgenia sp. | reverse complement strand
GGCGGGTCACCGGAGCAGGTTCTTGGCGCGCAGCTCGGCGAGGAACGACGCGACGTCGGCCTCCGCGGCGGCGCGGTCGATGCCGTAGTGCGACACGAGGGCCTCGGCCAGCTCGTCGCCGGACCGCTCCGCGGTGAGCAGCTTGGCGAGGAACGACCCGGAGGCGTTCGTCGTGAGGTAGACCGACCGTTCGGTGTCGAGGATGACGAGCTCGCCGTCGATCTCCCGCCAGGTGATGCCTTCGCTGCGCAGCTGCACGTCCGCTCCTCGAACTCTCGGCGTTACGGCGGCGCTGCTCTGCGCCGTCGCGGTCCTGCCAGGGTACTTCGCGCTTCCGACGCACGGGACGAGTTCGCCGGGGCTGCCGGCCCGCCGGGGCGCGGGACGGCGCGAGGCCCGCACCCTTGTGGGGTGCGGGCCTCGTGCGTGCACGGTGCGCCGGGTGGGCGCGCCGCAGTCTCAGCCGCGGGGCGTGCCCTCGGCGGTCTCTCCGGTGTCGGCGGCGCCGGCGTCCTTCGCCTCGTCGGTCGTCGCCTCGGCGGAGGTCTCGGCCGCAGCCTGCTCCTCCGCGGTCGCCTCCTCGGCGGACTCCTCAGCAGAGTCGGCGGACTCGGGCGACTCCGGGCTCTCCGGCGACTCGGCCGGCTCGGCGGCCTTGGCGGCGCGCTCGGTGGCCTTCTCGGCCTCACGGACGGTGGCCTGCTTGGGGCTCACCGGCTCCATGACCAGCTCGATGACCGCCATCGGGGCGTTGTCGCCCTTGCGCGGTGCCGTCTTGGTGATCCGGGTGTAGCCGCCCTGACGCTCGGCCATCGCGGGGGCGATCTCGGTGAACAGTTCGTGCACCACGCCCTTGTCCCTGATGGTCGTCATCACCTTGCGGCGCGCGTGGAGGTCACCGCGCTTACCGAGGGTGATGAGCTTCTCGACGACGGGGCGCAGCCGCTTGGCGCGGTGCTCCGTGGTCGTGATGGAGCGGTGCTCGAGCAGCGCGGTGGCGAGGTTCGCCAGCATGTGCCGCTCATGGGCGGGGCTGCCACCAAGACGGGGGCCCTTGGCTGGAGTGGGCATGTTCTCTCCTGTAGTGATTCGTTGGTGGCGTCAGTCGCGCGAGCCGTCGCTGAACTCGATGTCGCCCTCGTAGGCGGAGGCATCGGCAGTGATGTCGTAGTCGACCGTGCTGTCCTTGAGGCTGAGGCCGAGACCGGAGAGCTTCTCGCGGATCTCACCGATCGACTTGGCACCGAAGTTGCGGATGTCCAGCAGGTCGGCCTCACTGCGGGCGACGAGCTCGCCCACGGTGTGGATGCCCTCGCGCTTGAGGCAGTTGTAGGACCGCGACTGCAGCCCGAGCTCCTCGATCGGCAGGGCGAGGTCGGCGGCGAGCGCCGCGTCGGTCGGCGAGGGACCGATCTCGATGCCCTCGGCCTCGACGTTGAGCTCCCGGGCCAGCCCGAACAGCTCGACGAGGGTCTTGCCGGCGGAGGCCAGCGCGTCCCGCGGGCTCATCGAGTTCTTCGTCTCGACGTCGACGATGAGCTTGTCGAAGTCGGTGCGCTGCTCGACACGGGTCGCCTCGACCTTGTAGGTCACCTTGAGGACCGGGGAGTAGATGGAGTCGACCGGAATGCGGCCGATCTCCGAGTCGAAGCTCTTGTTCTGCGCGGCGGAGACGTAGCCGCGGCCGCGCTCGACCGTCAGCTCGATCTCGAGCTTGCCCTTCGCGTTGATCGTCGCGAGGTGCAGGTCGGGGTTGTGGACCTCGACCCCAGCCGGCGGGGTGATGTCACCGGCGGTGACGGTGCCCGGGCCCTGCTTGCGCAGGTACATGACGACCGGCTCGTCGTGCTCGGAGGAGACGACGATGTCCTTGATGTTGAGGATGATCTCGGTGACGTCCTCCTTGACCCCCGGGACGGTGGAGAACTCGTGGAGCACACCGTCGATCCGGATGCTCGTCACGGCGGCACCCGGGATGGAGGACAGGAGGGTACGACGCAGGGAGTTGCCGAGGGTGTAGCCGAAACCGGGCTCCAGCGGCTCGAGGACGAACCGGGAGCGCTGCGGGGTGACGACCTCTTCGGTCAGGACGGGGCGCTGTGCGATGAGCACGATGTGTTCCTTTCAGCAGGCATCCGCTATATGACGCCGTGCAGGGCACCTCCGGTCATCGGTCCGACCGGGAGGCAGGGGCGAGGTGCCGGCACCTCGCGTGCTGCCGCACGCCGACCGGGTGGCCGGCGTGCGGCAGGAGTACTCAGACGCGGCGACGCTTCGGGGGACGGCAGCCGTTGTGGGCCTGCGGCGTGACGTCCTGGATCGAGCCCACCGCGAGGCCGGCAGCCTGGAGGGAGCGGATCGCGGTCTCCCGGCCGGAGCCGGGACCCTTGACGAAGACGTCGACCTTCTTCATGCCGTGCTCCTGGGCGCGGCGGGCCGCGGCCTCGGCAGCCATCTGCGCGGCGAAGGGCGTCGACTTGCGCGAGCCCTTGAAGCCGACCTGGCCCGAGGAGGCCCAGCTGATGACGGCACCGTTGGGGTCGGTGAGCGTGACGATCGTGTTGTTGAACGTGCTCTTGATGTGAGCGTGGCCGTGCGTGACGTTCTTGCGCTGGCTCCGGCGCGGCTTGCGGGCCGCGGCCGCGGCCTGGCGGGTCTTGGGGGGCATGTGGTGCTTCTCTCCTGGTCGTCGGACCGGTGCACGCGGCGCGGGGCGCCGGGACGTGCGACCGGACTACTTAGCGGGCCTTCTTCTTGCCGGCCACCGTGCGCTTGGGACCCTTGCGGGTGCGGGCGTTGGTCTTGGTGCGCTGACCGCGGACGGGCAGTCCGCGGCGGTGACGCAGGCCCTGGTAGGAGCCGATCTCGACCTTGCGGCGGATGTCGGCCTGGACCTCACGGCGGAGGTCACCCTCGACCTTGAAGTTGCCCTCGATGTAGTCACGAAGAGCGACGAGGTCGCTGTCGGTCATGTCCTTGACGCGCAGGTCCGGGCTCACGCCCGTGGCCTCGAGCGCCTGCTTGGCGCGGGTGCGCCCGACGCCGTAGATGTAGGTGAGCGCCACCTCGAGCCGCTTCTCGCGGGGGAGGTCGACGCCGACGAGTCGTGCCAACTTGTGCTCCTCATGCTGCTCGGAGGTCCTCCGCTCCGCCCTCCCGCCCGAGCGGGGCAGGCCCCGGCCTCCGAACCGGGGGTTGCACCGGGGTGCTGACGGAGCAGTTGGCGGCAGGTCGCCGCCGTCGCCAGGTCAGCCCTGACGCTGCTTGTGGCGGACGTTGCTGCAGATCACCATGACGCGGCCGTGCCGACGGATGACCTTGCAGTTGTCGCAGATCTTCTTGACGCTGGGCTTGACCTTCATTGCATTCCTCCGCCGCCGCTCGGCACGGTGCCGCGGCGGCGATTGTCGGGTGGGTTACTTGTAGCGGTAGACGATGCGACCCCGGGTGAGGTCGTACGGGCTCAGCTCGACGACGACCCGGTCCTCCGGAAGGATCCGGATGTAGTTCTGACGCATCTTTCCGGAGATGTGCGCGAGCACCTTGTGTCCGTTGCTCAGCTCCACCCGGAACATCGCGTTCGGCAGCGCTTCGATCACGCTGCCCTCGATCTCGATGACGCCGTCCTTCTTCGCCATGTCCTCCGCTAACTCTTCTCTCCTGCGTGGCCGCCGTCGCGTGCGACGCCGGGGCGCACCGTGGAACTCGCCCGTTCCCCGGTTCCAGGCAGGGAGGTGGGCAGGCACGCTCGTCCAGCGCTCCATCATACGGCATCGGGCCGGGTGACGCGTGCATGACCTCACTCACAGGAGCGGGCCGATCCTACCCTCCGGGCAGGGGAACGCGGGCGGAGCCGTCCGGGGGAGAACGGCTCCGCCCGCCGGACGCGGCGGCGGACGGTCGGTCCCGGTGCCGATCACTTCACCGGGACCGTCCGGGCGGACCCGCCACCACGTCCATCAGCACCCCGCAGGTCCGGGCGAAGGACTCGGGGGCACACCTGGGCTCGGGCCTACGGCCCGGGGTCGTGGGCGGCGCGTCGCCGCCCGGTGAGGAGGGCGAGACCGGCACCGGCACCGAGGGCGGCAACCGCGGCGAGCACGAGCAGCCCGGCCTCGACACCGGTCCGCTGCAGCTCTCCGCCCGGGGCGGGCGGGACGGGGGCGGAGACGTCCGACGTCCGCCCCGGGGTGGGGTGCGCCGGCGGGGGCGAGGAGTCCGGTGGGTCGGTGGGCAGCTCTCCCCCGATCTCGAGGAGGACGTCGAAGGACGCCTCCCGGACGGGGACGTTGGCCCGGTTGCCGGACGTCGCCTCGAGCGGGATCTCGTACTCGAGGTTGATCGGGACCTGCTCGCCGGTGCCGAGCTCGACCTCGAGGATGGGCGTGCGCACCTGCTCGTGGAGCTCGGCGACGGAGGCCCGCCCGCCCGCCCAGCGGACGCGCAGGTCGTCGTAGAAGCTGCCCTGGTCCCCCGCACCGCCGTAGCCCTCGCCGGGGTTGCGGTGGTCGGGCTCGTGGTGGACGTCCTGCGCGTCGGGGTCGGCGAGCTCGACGTTGACGATGCTGGCCCGCAGGACGCCCGCGGTGGGGCCGTCGTTGCGGACGAGCAGCGTCCGGGACGCCGAGTCGCCGGGCACGGAGACGGGCGTGCCGAGGAAGCTCTCGGTCGTCACGCCGACGTACGTGGTGCCGTCCCAGGAGAGCTGGATCGCCTCGTCGTAGCCGGTGTCGGCGTGGGCGACGCCGGTGGCGGCGGTCAGGCCGGCCGCGAGCGCCACCGTCAGCGCCGCCCGTCGGATGGGTGTGCGGGTCACCGCTCCTCCCCTGGTCGGAACGTCTCGTAGGTGAAGGTGATCTCGTGCTCCTGCTCGGCGGCAGGGTCGAGCTCCCTGACGACGACGGCGTCCCACCGGTCCTCGTCGTCGACCTCGGTACCGGAGGGGTCGGTCGCGGTGACGGTGGCGGTGTTCGTGTACTCCCCCACCTGTGGGGGGCCGTCGTAGGCCGCGAGGAGGCACCAGAGCTCGGTCGTCGCTTCGGTGTCGCTGGTGTAGGTGGCGGGGACGGGCGTGGAGGCCAGGTCGACGTCGGTCGGGATGTCGGCGTCGACGTGACACGCCTCGACGGAGCCGACCGGGAAGATGCTCACCTGGGCTGCGCCGAAGACGTTCTCGCCCCAGGACGCGGGCGGGGTGACCGTGTAGTGCAGCCCCTTGTTCCCCTGGCTCAGGCTGTCGACCTCGATGGGAACGGCGATGGCGCCGTCCCGCACGAGCTCGGCGGCGTGGTCGGGGCCGACGGTGAAGGGGGCGCTTCCCGTGGGAGCCGGCACGGTGGCGCCGGGGGCACCGACGGCGAAGTACTCGTGGCCGGTGCTGAGGCGGCCGGTCACGGTGACGGTGTCGCTCCACAGCGCGAGGGAGGTTCCGGCGATCCCCAGCGCGGCACCGGTGAGGGCACCGAGCGTGACGGCGACGGCGTGGCGGGTGGTCCTCATGACGTGAACCCCTCTCCGGCGCGGACCTGGTCGAGGTCGATGACGACGGTCCCGAGGTCGGCGACCTGCGCCGCGGCGTCGGCCGCGAAGCGGTCGTCCATCTCCCGGTCGAAGGCGATCGTGACCTCGAGCGTGAACGTGTCACTGCGCCCGTCGTCGTCGGTGTCGAGCGGGGCGAGCGTCCCGGCGTCGCCGAGCGCGACGTCCTCGACGACCAGCGCGTCGGCGGAGTCACGGACGCTGTAGGTCGCGCTGACACCGACGGCGAGAGCCGGCGGCTGTTCCCAGTCGACGGTGATGCGGCCGAGCATGTTGTCGCCCTGCAGCTCGGTGCGGAAGTCCTGGGCGAGGGTGACGGTGTCACCGGGGCGGGCGAGGAAGTCGGCGGGCTCGATGGCGCGCGGGGTGCCGGTGACGTCGGCGGAGGTCTCCCGCCAGACGGGGCTGCCGACGAGGTCGATGTCGAGGTCACCGGCGGTTACGACGCCCATCGGGCTGCTGCCGTCCGAGCTCCACAGGGCGACCGTGCCGCCGCAGCGACGAGGGGCCCCGGGCTGCGCCGGCGGCGTCCGCGGCGTGGAGGGGTGTGGCGTGGGGTCACGATTCTCCCTTGGTGATCTGTCCTGCGCCGCGACGGCGGCCGGCAAGAGAGTCGGAGATGAACAGGTAGGCGCCGTACCCGATGAGCAGGCAGGCGGTCGCGGTGACGACGAGGCCGCGGTTCGGGCCGGCGGCGTTGGCGACATGACCGACGTAGGGGATGTGGTAGACGACCCGGCCCATCACCTGTTCGGCGGTGATCGGCTCGTCGTCGGCGCCGTTGGCGTCGCCGCGGGTGACGTACCAGGTCTGCGCGCCCGTGCGGACGCCGACGACGCGGTGCGTGATGAGCGTCGGGTCGTCGGACACGGGCTGGAAGGTGACGACGTCCCCGACGTCGTAGCCGTCCTGCGGGACGGCCACGACCATGTCACCCGGTGAGTACGTGGGCTCCATCGAGCCCGTGAGGACGGTGAGTGCGGCACCGCCCATGACCCGGGGGACGACGGCGATGGCCGCGGCGAGCGCGAGCAGCGCGAGGAGGGCGACGAGGGTCGCGCCGCGCAGGGCGGAACGCCAGAGGGAGTGCTGTACCTGCGCCGGGTGGACGCCGTCGTCGGGGACGACGGGCGCGTCGGTCGTGGCGGTCATCGCGGGCTCCTTCCGGTCTCGTCGGGGTCGGGCGGGTGGGGGCGCGTCGGGGGGCTCGCGCCCCCACCCGGGTCGGGGGTCGGCTCAGTAGCCGCCTTGGCCCGAGCTGTCGCGGACCTGGCCGAGCGTCACGGCGAAGTCGTCGAGAACCGCGTTCGTCCGGACGAGGTCCTGGTCGGTCACCGTCTCGGGGAACGTGATGTCGACGACGAGCGCGACGTTCGGGCTGCCCGGGAGGTCCGCGGGGAGCGTCGGCAGCGTCGCGACGTTGTGCGAGTTGTCCGCCGACGCGAAGAGCACGGGCTCGGCGGCGAAGAGGTCACCGCCGGCGACGACCTCGCCGTCGACCGTCACCTCGTAGGTGGCCTCGGAGGCGAGTGCCTCGAGCAGGTCCCCCGAGGCGCCGAGGTCGGCGAGCGAGAGCTCGGCGACCATGTTGTCGCCCTCGAGGGCGGCCTTGAAGCCGAAGGTGCCGCGGACCGTGTCGCCGGGGATGATGCGGAACTTCTCGAGGTCGATGACGTGTCCCGCATCGGTGCGGTCCTCGGACACGTCGTGCCACGTCGGCTTCGCGGCCTTGACGTCGAGGTTGCCGGCGGTGATGGTGCCACCGGCCACGGCGTCGCTGTCGCTCCACAGGGCGAAGGTTGCCCCGCCGAGGAGAAGTGCCGCGCCTGCCGCTCCGGCCACGAGGCCGGTCGTCTTCTTGTTCATGATCGGTTCTCCTTTGGGTTGTGGTGCTGCCCGCGGACACGGCCGCGGGGCCGTGCTCGGACGTCGTCACCGAGCGTCTTGCTCGGCTGTCTTGGGGCCGGTCAGGGACCGGCCGGTGTCACCGCGCCGGATGCGGTGCACACCATCGCCTCGCCGATTTCGAGCTGCGAGGACGGGCACTGGACGGTGGGCACTCGGTCGTCGGTGACGGTGACGTCGTGCAGGACGGTCCGGCCGGTGTTGCGGACGGTGTAGGTCCAGGTGACGGTCGCGCCGTCGGGGATGGCCGAGCCGGGGGCGAGCTCGCGGTCGGCGTCCGGGAGCCCCGCTCCCGCCGGCCAGCTCGCGACGTCCCAGGCCCGCTTGACGATCGCAACACCGGGTTCGAGCGTCTGGACGTTGGTGAAGGTGCACGCGACGTCGTCGCCCGCGGTGATCCCGGTGACCGCGACGGCGTCCCCGTCCCGCGTGACGTCGCGCGGCTGCCCGTTCACCGTGCAGCCCACCGAGCTCAACGACCAGCCGTCGGACTGCTGCGCGGACGAGATCTGCTCCGCGACCCGCACCGTCGCCGCGGGGGCGTCCGGGCGGTCGAAGCGCACGGTGTACTCGACCGCGCCGGACGCGCCGGTGACCTGCGGGCCGGCGGGCAGCAGCTGCCCGGCGCCGGCGGTGCGGGCGGCGGTGAAGGTCCAGCCCTTGCCGGGGCCGGACGCGCCGCCGTACGGCTCGGCGACCTTGTCGACGGTGACCGTCGCCTGGCAGGTCGCGCCCTTGGCGAGGTTCTCCAGCAGCGGGGCGAGCTGCCGCCACCCGGTCTGGAAGTAGTCGGCGGTGTTCGCGGAGGCACCGGCGGTGTAACCGTTCGGCCCGGAGACGGCGCGGAGGTTGTGGGCGTGGCCGCTGATCCCGTCGCCCACGCCGACGGCGAGCACCCGGGTGCCCTCGGCCTTCAGGGCGTTGGCGGAGAAGACGGCCTGCTCGGTCTCGACGAACCGGGTGAAGCTGCCAGGGCCGGCGGGGTTGTTGCCGGTCCCGTAGAAGGTGGCGAGCCCGTCGGTGATGACGATGGCGATGTCGAAGCGCTGGCCGTTCTCCGCCACCTGGGCGATACCGCGGTCCCAGTTCGTCCCGCCCTCGGCCTGGTAGCCGTTGATGCGCTGGCGGATCGTGGAGAGGTTGCCGTCGATCGGCAGGAGGTCGGGGTAGTTGCGGCCGCTCGGGGAGGTGTTCCGCGGCGCGGTCGAGGCGAAGGTGAACAGGGCGAGCCGCGAGCCCGTCCCCTCGAGCGCCTCGGCGAAGGCGATCGCCGAGCTCTTGAGGTCTCCGACGGCGCCGGCGTTGGCGACCGAGCCGGAGAGGTCGAGGACGAGGGCGACGTCGATACCCGCCTCGCAGGTCGCCGGCAGCTGCGGGTTGTCCCGGGAGACCTGCCAGCGCCCGCTCGAGACGTCGCGGGTCTGGTCTCCGCTGCCGGCCATGAAGTGGGTGCCGGAGCGGTAGGTGTTCCCGGCGCGGAGCTGAGATCCGGTGCGGAACCGGTAGGCGGTGGACTGCTGGCTGTTCGCGGCACCGGTGACGAGCGAGGTGTTGGGGTACCAGCCGCCCGGAGCGGACTCCTGGACCACCCAGAACTGGCGGTCACGGTTCTCGCCTGCCGGGGAGATCACACGCCAGTCCAGACAGACAACGAACCAAAAAACACACTCGCGGACGCTCTCCTGCGTCTCCGGGACCGTGAAGCTGCAGTCGCCGGCGCTGTCCGAGACGCACGTCGCCCAGTCCGCGTCGACCGGCGCTGTCGGGCCGGACTGGCCGCCCTCGTAGAGCCGGAGGGTCACGCCGTCCAACCCAGCGACGCTGGAGCCGCCGGTACGGTCGCCGCCGACCTTGACCGTGATGACCGAGCTCGTGCTCCCGGGGCTGGGGACGGCCATCGGGGCGACGTCGGCCGCCTCCGCATCCGTGCCCCGGGGCTCCGCGGCCTCGCCGGCGGACCCGGCCTCGGCGGGACCCTCGGCCTGCACGCCGTCGCCTGCCTCCGGGTTCGCCTCGTCGGCGATCTCGTCGCGGTCCGGCTCCTCGCCGATGGCGACGGCCGCCGGGTCCGGGGCAGGTCCGGCGGGCTCCTCGGCGGCAGGCTCCTCGACGGCCGGCGCCTCCGGCACGGCGCCTTCCAGGGCCTCCACCTCGGTCGCCGGCTCCAGGGCCGTCGTGGCCTCCTCGGCCTGAACGGCGGGGGGCACGTCCCCCGCGAGGTCGTCGGTCGACCCGGTCGCGAGTGACGAGCTTCCGGCGGCCACCAGCGACAGGCTGAGCAGACCGATGAGGACCGTCCGGCCCGTGAGTCGCCCGCCTGCCGAGGTGCGCCTGCCATGTGCGGCGTGACGCATCGACAGCTCCATTCGTGATCGTGTGGCAGTAACCACACCACTCGCGAACGGTGCTGGAGAGTCCCTCCTCGGCTGACCCGAGGATGACTGCTACAGGTGATGAACGGCGATCGGCGACACCTGCGGGTGAGAACAGGGGTGAGGTCACCCTGCGCCGAGGCGGCTTCAGGGCAGCGTCAGGCACCCACCTGGACGCGTCGAGAGCCCCTACTTTTGAAGGAAAACCTGTCCAACTTTCGCAGGGCTTCACCCGCGGGTGACCCGCATCACCCCTGCCTCACCCCGCTCACCCCGCTCACCCCGCAGAAAAACACGGACGGGGCCGTCGATGACGGCCCCGTCCGCCGGCTACCGGCAACTCAGGCGGTCACAGCGCCGATCACTTCGCCGCAGACCTGCCGGGCCGGGTAGCCGCCCGCGTCCCACCTGCCGGGCGGTGCAGGCGGGTCGCGGGGTGGAGGTGGTGTCCGGCGGCGGCACACGGGGGGTCTGCCGCCACCGGACACCGGCTTCAGGACTCCTTTCGCCTTCTGTTCACCAGGGAGATGCCGCCGAGGGAGAACAGCGCCGCGAGCAGACCCACACCGGCCAGCTCCATGCCGG
>DAHVRG010000259.1 GCA_027322565.1 Georgenia sp. | reverse complement strand
GACGACGACGGTCGAGTGTGCTGTCGGGCTGCGCAAGCCCGACGGCGGGCACGTGCGCGTCCTCGGCGTCGACCCGCGGGCAGAGCGAGCCCGCGTGCAGCAGGTGGTCGGCGTGCAGCTGCAGAGGGGCTACCCGCACGCGAGCCTCACCGCCCGCGAGCAGGTCCGCCTGTACCGCTCCTTCCACCACGACGGCCTCGACCCGGACGGCCTGCTGGAGCGGCTCGGTCTGGCGGAGGTGCGCGACACGCGCACGGAGAACCTCTCCGGCGGCCAGCTCCAGCGGCTGAACATCGCCCTGGCCGTCGTCGGCCGCCCGCGGGTCGCCGTGCTCGACGAGCTGACCACCGGCCTGGACTCCGCCGCCCGCCGCGAGATCTGGCGCCTCATCGAGGAGATGCCTGAGGACGGCATCACGATCGTCCTGGTCAGCCACGTCATGGAGGAGGCCGAGCGGCTCAGCGACCGGATCGCCGTCATCGACGCGGGCCGGGTGGTCGCCCTCGACACCCCCGCGGGGCTGGTCGGACGGGTCGGCGGGGCCGACGGCGTGAGCTTCCGCGCCCACGCCCCGCTCGACCCGGCGCTGCTGCGCGCCCTGCCCGGCGTGAGCGACGTCGTCGTCGACGACGGTCAGGTGCGGGTCTCCGGCGAGGGCGACCTCGTGCGCGAGGTGACCGCCGCCCTCCTGCGCCACGAGGTCCCTGCCACCGACTTCCGCACCCACTCCGCCACGCTCGACGACGCGTTCCTCCAGCTCACCGGCCAGGAGCTGGGCGAGCCGGCCGTCGCGGCCGAGCCCCGTTAGAGAGGACGACATGACGACGACGCTCCCCCCGGCCCGCCGGCTCCCGGTCGGAGCCTGGGGCCAGATGCTCCTCGCAGAGACCCGGATGGTCGTCCGGGACACCTCCGGGCTCATCGTCCCGGTCGGCCTGCCCACACTGCTCATGGTGATGAACGGCCTCGGGCAGGACGCCGACCAGGTGCTGCCCGACGGCTCCACGGTGATGAACGCGATCATCATGCCGCTGACCATCACCATGGTCGGGGCGCTCGTGGGCGTGGTGAACATGCCCTCGTTCCTCGCGATGTACCGCAAGCACGGGGTGTTGCGGCGCCTGGCGGTGACCCCGGCGCGGCCGGCGCTCATCCTCGTCGCGCAGATGCTCGTCAGCCTCGCGCAGGTGCTGCTCGGCGTCGGGCTCATGATGGTGATCGGTGCCGTCTTCTTCGGTGTCACGCTGCCGGCGGGCCTCGGTTGGGCGCTGCTGGTGGGCGCTGTGGGGCTTGCCGCGATGTACGGCGTCGGCACGCTCATCGCGGCCCTCGCGCCCACGGTCAACGCCGCCATCGCACTCGGCCTGGTGGCCTTCTTCCTCATGCTGGCGCTGGGTGGCGGCTTCGGTCCGCTCGCCACCCTCCCGGAGGTCCTGCAGACCGTCGGCCAGGCGCTGCCCTACGGCGCCGGCAACGAGGCGCTGTCCGCGGCATGGGTCGGGCAGCAGCCCGAGACCCGGCACCTGGCCACCCTCGGCGCCTGGGCGCTCGTCACCGGCGGCCTCGCCGCCCGCCTCTTCCGCTGGTCATGACGGCGACGCTGCTCGGCGCCGGCGTCGCGGACAGCGCCGCCCTCGTCGCGGTGCCCCTCCGCGACGGGTGGACGCGGCCGGGGACCACCCGGGCCGTCAGCCGGACCTGCTCCCCTGAGCGCCGTCGTCCGTCAGCGCGGGACACGCACGGTGGTGACGAGGTCGGTGACGCTCGGGCGGCGCGGGGCCGAGCCGAACCCGAAGCGGACCGGCGGGTCGATCGGGTGGATCGCGCCGAGGTCCGCGCCCTGCCAGTGTGTCCGCGCGGCGGCGAGCCGGTGCAGGTCGGTGGCCCCGTAGTGCTCGGTGCGTCCGCCGCCGGCGGTCCCGCGGGTGCGCACACCGCGTAGCACCACCCGGGCCACCGGGTCGGTGACGGCCGTGAGCGCCGGCGCCGCCGCGAGGCGCGGTGGGACGGCACGCAGCAGCCGGCCGAGCGGCGGGCGGCCACCGATCCGCAGCCGCGCGGACAGCGGCCCCGCCTCGACGTGCCACGTCCGGCCTACTGCCGTGGGGCCCGTGAGCGGCTGCCCGTGCTCCGCCGTCACCGTGACCGGGACGAGGAGGGTGGAGTCGAAGCGGTAGGTCGAGGCGACGAACTCGGCGACCTCCGCCGTCGGCGCGAGGAGGAGGCGCTCGCCGTCGGGGCGCTCGACCATGACGTCGGCGAACGCGCCGAGCGGGGAGCCGTGCCAGGCGCCGAGGACGAACCGTGTCCCGCTCGCGGTGCCCCATCCGGCGATCCGGCCGGCGAAGCGCCAGGAGCGGGCGCGAGAGGCGGAGGACACCGGCCCATGCTGCGTCGGTCGGGTGGCGGGCGCACCTCGTTCGGCACACCCGTCTGCCCGCAGGTCCAGCGGTCCCCGCGGGGCGGTGCAGGCACGGGCGGTGACGGGACCGCCCGCGCAGCGTCTTGCCCATCGACTGATCGACTGGTTAGCATGCTGACCGTGCGATCAGCGACCGATGACCTCCATACGCGAGCACGGATCAGGGACGCCGCCATCGCACGCTTCGGCCGGGACGGGTTCGGGGTGGGGATACGGGCGATCGCCGCCGACGCCGGCGTGAGCCCGGCGCTGATCTTCCACCACTTCGGCTCCAAGGACCGCCTCCGGGAGGCGTGCGACGAGCACGTCCTTCAGGTGGTGACGACCGCCAAGCACGACTCCGTCGGGGCGGCTGGGCCGGAGCATATGCTCGCCCAGCTCGCCGCCGTCGAGGAGTACGCACCCGCCGCCGCGTACGCTGTCGCGAGTCTCGCCGCCGGCGGCACCCTGGCCCGGCAGCTCGTCGAGCGCATGACCGCGATGACCGTCGACTTCCTCGAGGCGGGAATCGCTGCCGGCACGGTCAGGCCCAGCCGGGACCCGCGCGGACGTGCCCGGTACATGGTGTACAGCGGCCTGGGCATGCTCCTGCTCGCCTACCGGCTGCAGACCGACCCGGGCGAGGCCCCGGACATCGGGGCCGCCTTTGCCGCGCTCACCGAGGACACCGTCGGCCCCGCGCTGGAGCTGTACACCGAGGGCCTGTTCACCGACGACCGCTTCCTGCGCGCCTACCTGGCCGCGCAGGACCCGACCGCTCCGACCGAGTATCCAGGAGAGCCCCGATGACACCCGCCATCGAGGTCCGCGACCTCGTCAAGACCTTCGGTTCGACCCGTGCGCTGGACGGCGTCGACCTCACCGTCCGGCCGGGGGAGGTGCACGGCTTCCTCGGACCGAACGGTGCCGGGAAGTCCACCACGATCCGTGTCCTCCTCGGACTCCTGCGCGCCGACTCCGGCACGGCCCGCGTTCTGGGCGGCGACGCCTGGGAGGACGCCGTCGCGCTCCACCACCGCCTGGCCTACGTGCCGGGCGACGTCTCCCTCTGGCCGAACCTCACGGGCGGTGAGGCGATCGACCTCTTCGCCCGGCTGCGCGGCGGCGTCGACCGACGCAGGCGGGAGGCGCTCATCGAGCGCTTCGACCTCGACCCGACGAAGAAGGGCCGCACGTACTCCAAGGGCAACCGGCAGAAGGTGGCGATCATCGCGGCCCTGGCCTCCGACGTCGAGCTCCTCATCCTCGACGAGCCGACGGCGGGCCTCGACCCCCTCATGGAGGCCGTCTTCGCCGATGTCATCGCCGAGGAGCACGCCGCGGGCCGCACGGTGCTGCTCTCCAGCCACACCCTGGCTCAGGTGGAGAAGCTATGCGAGCGGATCTCGATCATCCGACGGGGCGTCGTCGTCGAGTCCGGCTCGCTCGCCGAGATGCGCCACCTCACGCGCACCACCGTCGACGCCGTGACCGAGCGGCCCGTCGACCTCACCGGGCTGACCGGCGTGCACGACCTCACCGAGAGCCGCGGCAACCGACTGCGGCTGGACGTCGACTCCGAGCACCTCGACGCCGTCGTCGGCCGGCTGCACGCGGCCGGGATCCGGTCGCTGGTCTCCCACCCGCCCACCCTCGAGCAGCTCTTCATGCGCCACTACGGCGAGGACGTCGCCGAGCTGGAGGGCGCGGCGGCCGCTGCCGGCGGACACCGAGGTGACGGGGAGGCCCGGTGATGACCACCGTGACCAGCACGCACGTCACCGCGGTGCGGCCGCGAGAGGCCCGGCTCGCCGGGCTGTGGACGCTGCTGCGGTTCGCACTCCGCCGCGACCGGGTCCGGCTGCCCGCCTGGATCCTCGGCATCACCCTCGGGGTCGTCTCCTCGGCGGTCAGCTTCCCCTCGATCTACCCCACTGCCGAGGACCGCCTGGGCGCCCTCCTGACGATCGACAACCCCGGCACGACGGCCCTCATCGGGTCCGTCTACGGCGACGGCGACTACACCTACGGGATCATGGTGGGCCACGAGCTGCTCGTCCTCACCGCCGTCGCCGCCGCCCTGATGAGCATCCTCACCCTCGTGAGGCACACCCGCGCCGAGGAGGAGAGTGGGCGTGCCGAGCTCGTCCGCTCCTCGGTGGTGGGCCGCCACGCCCATGCGGTGTCCGCCGTCCTCCTCGTCATCGGCGCCGACGTCGTACTGGGGTTGGTGCTCGCCGGCAGCCTCGGCGCCCTCGGTGTCGAGACCGTGACGTGGCGGGGCTCGTTGACCTTCGGGGCCGCCGTGGCCGCCGTGGGGTTCGTCTTCGCCGGGGTCGCGGCGGTGACCGCACAGCTGACCGAGAACGCGCGCACGGCGTCGAGCAGTGCGGGCCTCGTGCTCGCGCTCGCCTACGTGCTGCGAGCGATCGGTGATGTGGGCAACGAGACCGCCTCCTGGTTCTCCCCGATCGGCTGGGCGCAGGCCACCGAGGCCTACTTCGCCGACGACTTGGCTCCGCTCGGCCTCGCCCTCCTGACGGCCGCCGTCCTGCTCACCGTCTCGACCGCGCTGAGCCGACAGCGCGACGTCGGCGCCGGCGTGCTGAGCACGCGGCCCGGCCCGGCTACGGCCGGCCCCGCGCTCGGCGGGCCGTTCGGCCTCACCTGGCGGCTCGTGCGCGGGAGCCTCGTCGGGTGGACGGCCGGCCTCCTCGCGTTCGGGCTCATGTACGGGCCGGTGCTCTCCGAGGCCTCGACCTTCCTGGAGGACGTGCCGATCATCGCCGAGTTCCTCCCCGATGCAGACGCCACCGGCGCCGAGCTGTTCGGCGCCACCGTCATCGCCCTCGCCGCGATCGCCTGCGCGGTGCCGGCCCTCCAGGTGCTCCTGCGCCTCCGTACGGAGGAGGTCGCCGGTCGCGCAGGACCGCTGCTCGCCACCCCGCTTTCCCGGGCCCGGTGGATGGTCTCCGGGCTCGTCCTGGCGAACGTCGGCGGTGCGGTCGTCCTCCTCGTCACGGGCCTGGGGGTCGGCCTGGGTGCCGGGCTCTCCATGGACGACCTCGGCTGGGTGGGCACGAGTGTGAGCGCCGCGGTCTCCTACCTCCCCGCGGTCGCCGTGACCATCGGAGTCGCGGCGGTCCTCCTGGGGTGGTTGCCGCGGGTGACCGGTTGGTCCTGGGCGTCGGTCGTCCTCTCCGTCGTCGTCCTGTACTTCGGCGGGATCCTCGACCTGCCCCAGTGGCTCGTGGACCTCTCGCCGTTCTCGCACGTTCCCCAGCAGCCGGCGGTCGACCCCGACGGCGGGCCACTCGCCACGCTCTGCGTGGTGGCCCTGGCGCTCATGGCCGCCGGCGTCCTCGGGGTCCGCAGGCGGGACATCCAGGAGGCGTGAGCGGGGCGGGCAACGTCTAGGTGTACTCGGCCAGGACGTTGGTGACACTCGCAGGGCCGGTTCGTTGACGTGAGGAGGACCTCCGGGTGAGGTGTGGCTTGTCGAGAGTCACAACCAGATCCCGGAGGTCCTCGTGTCCCACCGTAATGCCCGTCTGACGTTCCAGGGTCGCCTGCTGCTGGTGCAGCGGGTACGCCAGGAGGGGTGGGCGGTGGCCCACGCCGCCAAGGC
>DAHVRG010000256.1 GCA_027322565.1 Georgenia sp. | reverse complement strand
CGGGCGGCTTGGGCGGCACGGGCGGCTGCGGGGTCGGGACGCTGCCCGGCCCGCCGTCCCCGGGACCGTCCCAACCGGACCCACCGGTCCAGCCGGAGCCGTGGTCCCAGGACTGTCCGGAGCCCTGGTCCCAGCCCTGGTACGCGTACCCGCCGGAGGCGCCGGCGTGCTCGGTGGTGGGCTGGTCGGTGGCCAGGGGCTCGGTGGGCTGCTCCTCCGTGGCGGTGTCAGGCGCGACGCGCTCGATGACGGTGGCCTCGGGCACCTGCGCCCCGAGCACCGCCGTGGTCGCGCCGGCGGGGGCGTCGTCGCGCGGTGCGTCCGGGACGAGCTCGGCGGTCGCGTCGGTCGCGTCCTGGGGGAGCTCGGTGGTCGTGTCGGCCGGGTCCGGCCCGGTCGCGGGGGTCTGCCCGGTGTGGGTGGTCGGTGGCACGTTCTCCTCCGGGACGTCATAGGCGGGGCGGGGCGGCGGGGTGGGGCCGGTGGCGTCCGGCTGCGTCGCGGGCGCGGTGGCCGGGTGTGCGTACGCCGGGCCGGGCTGAGCGTAGGACGGCGCCGCGGCGGGGTGGACGGGCGCGCCGGGAGCTGCGGCCCCGTAGGTGGGACCGGGCGGGGTGGGTGCCGCACCGGGCTGCCCCGGGTAGGGACCCGGCGTGCGGTCGCGGCTGAGCAGCACGATGGCGACGACCGCGCCGATGACGACGACCCACGGGACGGCCCACCACGACGAGGTCCACCAGAAGACCGGGCGGCTGAGCCCGACGATGAGGGTGACGGCGGCACCGGCGAGCGCGACGTCGACGTGGCCGCGGACGGCCTGCTCGAGGTGGATACGCCCGTCGGACGCCTCCGGGAGCAGCGCCCAGGCGAGCCCGTACACGACGAGGCCGAGACCGCCGAAGAGCGTGACGACGACGAACAGGCCACGGATGAGCAGCGGGTCGACGCCGAAGCGGTGCGCGATGCCGGCGGCGACGCCACCGGCCCAGCGGTCCTGGGTACGCCAGATGCCGAGCTGGCGCACCGAGGCGAAGAACCCGCCGGAGCGGGGCGGAGGGGTGTAGGGGGTGTGCGGAGCACTCTGGCCGTTCATGCTTCCAGCAAACCCCCTCGGCGGGGCTGCCGGTATCCGGAAGGACCCTGATCCGTCCCCCGGTCGGATCTCCCAGCACCCCTGGGAAGACCCTGGAACCCGCCCCGACGGGCCCGCAGCCGCGCCGGACGTGTGACGATCTGGAGGTGACCACGCAACGACTTCCCCTGCGGCGGCCGCTCGACGGGCGGCACGTGGGCGGCGTCTGCGCCGGCCTGGCCGTCCACCTCGGCCTGCCCGTCAACCGGGTGCGCGTGGCCTTCGTGCTCACCGCGATGGCCTTCGGGGCAGGGCTCGTCCTCTACGGCTGGCTGTGGGTGTTCGTGCCGGCCGGTGACCCGGCCGACGCCGCGAGCGCGGCCCGACCGTCGTCGACCGTCCGCCTGGCGCCCCGGCTGCGCCGGGGGAGCCGCGCCGTCGCACCGAGCGACATCGTCATCGGGCTGCTCCTCCTGCTCGCCGCGCTGGCGCTCATCCTGTGGCGGGCGGGCGTCAGCCTGCCCAACGAGTGGCTGGTGCCGCTCCTCGTCGTCGTCGGGGGAGCGGCGCTCGTCTGGACGCAGCTCGACTCCTCCCTCTCCGGGGAGGACGCCCCGGTCCCGCGGTGGCACCGGGTGGCGCGGATCGGCGGGGGCCTGCTGCTCGCGGTCGTGGGCATCGTGCTGCTCCTGGGCCGCGGGCTCGGGGCGGGCGAGCTGCTCTCCGGGGTCGTGGCGAGCACCGCGATCCTCGTCGGTGTCGCCGTCGTGCTCGCCCCCGTGTGGCTGCGGCTGGTCCGTGACCTCGCGGCCGAGCGCACGGCCCGGGCCCGGGAGTCGGAACGGGCCGACATCGCCGCCCACCTCCACGACTCCGTGCTCCAGACCCTCTCGCTCATCCGGTCCCGGGCCGACGACCCGGACTACGTCGCCCGCCTCGCCCGGGCGCAGGAGCGCGAGCTGCGGCAGTGGCTCTACTCCGACCGGCCGGAGGCCGGGACCTCGGTGGCGGACGCGCTGCGTCAGGTCGCCGCGGAGGTGGAGGACCAGCACGGCGTCGCGATCGACGTCGTCACGGCCGGGGACCGGGAACCGCACGCGACGACCGAGGCGCTGCTGGCCGCCACCCGCGAGGCGCTGCGCAACGCCGTCGTGCACGGCGCGCCCCCGGTCTCGCTCTACGTCGAGGTGGGGGAGGATGGGACCGAGGTGTTCGTCCGGGACCGCGGCAGCGGGTTCGACCTGGACGCCGTCCCGGACGACCGGCACGGGGTCCGGGCCTCCATCATCGGCCGGATGGAACGTCACGGCGGCAGTGCGACGATACGGACGGGCCCCGACAGCGGGCTCGAGGGGACGGAGGTCGTCCTGCGGATGCCCGAGCCAGGGGAGTGAGATGAGCACGACGCACGGAGAGACGAAGCAGCTGAGAGTCGTCGTCGTCGACGACCACGCCCTCGTGCGCAGCGGGGTACGCAGCGAGCTCGAGGAGCACGCGCCGGACCTCGTGATCGTCGGGGAGGCGGCCGACGTCGAGTCCGCGGTCACGGTCGTCCACGAGACGCAGCCCGACGTCGTCCTGCTCGACGTCCACCTCCCCGGGGGACGCGGCGGGGGCGGTATCGACGTCATCGCCGGGTGCCGCGACGTCCCGTCCCGCTTCCTCGCCCTCTCCGTGTCCGACTCGAGCGAGGACGTCGTCGGGGTGATCCGCGCCGGTGCTCGGGGCTACGTCACGAAGGCGATCAGCCCCACGGAGCTCGCCGACGCGGTCCGGCGGGTGGCCGGTGGCGACGCCGTGTTCTCCCCTCGGCTGGCCGGCTTCGTCCTCGACGCCTTCGGCACGGCCGCCAAGGACATCGCCACGACCGACGACGAGCTCGACCGGCTCTCCGCCCGGGAGCAGGAGGTCATGCGGCTCATCGCCCGCGGGTATTCCTACAAGGAGGTCGCCGGCGAGCTGTTCATCTCGGTCAAGACGGTCGAGACCCACGTCTCGGCCGTGCTGCGCAAGCTCCAGCTCTCCTCGCGCCACGAGCTCACCCGCTGGGCGGCGGTGCGCCGGCTCATCTGAGCGCACCGCCGCCTCCGCGGCGCCGACCCACCCGGCGTCAGCCGGTGTAGACGATCTCCACGCGACGGTTGGCGGCGTGGGTGGAGGGGTCCTCGGGGTCCGGTGTCACGGCGGGCTGCGACTCGCCGACCCCGGAGACGTCGAGCGTGAGGTCCGGGCGTTCCTCGCGCAGCACGTCGGCGACAGCCTCGGCACGGCGCTCGGACAGCTCCTGGTTGTCGAACTCGTGCCCGATCGGCTGCTGGGTGTCGGTGTGCCCGGTCACCGCGACGGAGGCCCCGTCGGGGATGTCCCCCACGAGGGAGGCGATCCGGCTCGGTGCGCTCGCGGGGAGCTCCCAGCTGTTCTCCGCGAAGAGCAGGTCGGTGGACAGCGTGATGGTCGTCTCCCCCTCCATCGTCTCGATCCCGTCACCGAGGGACTCGACGTACTCGGTGGGGTCGAAGACGCGGACGTGGTCGGTCGGTTCGAAGACGCGGACCGACTCGTGGAGCAGCTGTGCGGTGACCCCGCCCTCCGGTGGGGCCGGCGGTTCCTGCTCGGTGAGGTCGTCGTCGGCGGCCGCGTGGCCGGTGCCGACGACCGCCAGCGTGCCCGCGAGACCGACCGCGAGCAGCCCGCGCCGGGTACGGCGGCGTGTGGTGTGGCCGGTCACGGTCGTCACCGCTCGATGACGACGTCGGTGAACTCGACCTGGCCGACGCCGACGCTGATGGTGTCGATGTCGTCCTCGGGAGCGGCGAAGTAGGCCCAGTACATGAGCGTCTGTCCGCTCTTCGCGGCCGGGTTGAGCGGGCCGGTGTCGGTCTGCCAGCCCCGGCTCCCGCCGCCGCTGCCGAGCACCGTGTACTGCTTGAGGTTCTTCCGGTCGTTGAGCACCGTGGTGATCGAGTTCCGGTCGTGCATCTCGTAGATGCTGTAGTCGCCGTCTCCGCGGAACTCCGGGGTGAAGGAGAGCTGCAGGGCCAGCACCTCGCCCTCCTGACGCAGCGAGTGGAGCCCGACGGTCACCGTGGCCTCCGCGCGCTCGTCGGCGCCGGGCAGGTCGTAGGTGATGGTGTGGAGGGCGTCCTCCGGGCCCACCGGCGTGGTGTCCACCGGGACCGGGGGCGTGTCGTCGGCCGGGCGGGTCTTGTCGTCGGTGGGCGTCGCGCCCTTGTCACCGTCGTCGTCCACGGCCGGAGCGACGGTCGCGTCGGCGGGTGCCGCGGGCCGGTTGTCGAACTCGGCCGGGGTGTCGGAGCCGCAGGCGGTCAGGCCGGCGACGGCCAGCGCGGTCAGGGCCAGGGAGGCGAGGGGGGCGTCGGATGGACATGGGATCTCCTTCTCGAGCGTGGGTTCGCTCATGAGTCGGACCGGAGGGAGGATCGGTTGCACCGCATGCATGTGATGTCGGTCACTCGGTGACGGTGAGATCGTGGACGACCCGGAGGTCGGTGCCGTCCGGCGCCCGGGCGCGCAGGACGACCCGGGCGCTGCCCGGTGACCGGGCGGTGGTCGACACGCTCGGGCTGTCGAGGACGTGAACACCCGTGGGCATCGTCCACACCCAGGTGTCCACGCCCTCGACGACGGCGGTGAACGTCACCTGCTCACCGACGCTGATCCGGTTCGGCCCGTCGATGGCGATCGCGGCCTCGCCCGCGCGGTCCGGCGGCCCGAGACCGCCGGCGAGCAGGAAGCCCCCGACACCGCCGACGACCAGGGTGAGCAGGAGCGCCACGGTGCGGAGGAGGACGCCGCCCCGGAGCATGCGGTCCAGCAGAGCCGGCTGCGCAGTGCCCTCCCGAGGAGGGGGGCGCCGTCGCAGGCGGGGCGAGGGCGGACACGACGTCGTCCAGCCAGGCGGCGACGTCGGGGTGCCGGTCACGGGGGTCGTGCGCCGTGCTGCGGCCCAGCGCCGAGAACAGCGCGGGCGTCAGGTCGTCGGCACCCTCGCACATCCACAGCAGGAGCGTCGACATCGCCCACAGGTCGGCGCGGGTGTCGACGATCCCGGGTCCGTCCTGCTCGGGAGGACGGAACCCTGCGGTGCCGCCCGCCACGGTCAGCCCCGAGTTGAGCGCGAGGTCCTTGCACATGCCGAGGTCGGCGACGACGAGCCGCTCGTCGGGGCGGACCACCAGCGCGGCCTCCCGTCCCGCCCACGCACCCTCGTCGTGGACGGGGGCGCGGGAGGTGAGGAGGATGTTGCCCGGGCTCAGGTCGCGGTGGACCAGCCCGGCGGCGTGCACCGCGCCGATGGCGGCGGCCAGTGACCGCGCGACGGTGAGGACGTCCTCCCGGCTCGCGGACCGGCCCTGGCGGCGCAGCTCGGCGACCCGCCCGGCGAGCGTGCCGCGGTCGGCGTGCTCGAGCACGAGGAAGGGCTGCTGCCGCTCGGTCTCGCCGATGTCGTGCACGACGACGACATGGGGGCTGACGACCCGGCGCAGGCTGCGGCCCTCGGCGATGAAGCGTTCCCGTACCTCGGGGTTGAGGCTGTGGTTCTCGGCGAGCACCTTGAGGACGACGACGTCGTCGAGCCGCTCGTCGACGGCCCGGTGCACCGTGGCGAAGGAGCCCGCGCCGATGACGCCTTCGAGGCGGTAGCGCCCCACCCGCTCGGTCATCGGGCCGTGCTGCCCTCGAGCCCGGCGCGCAGTGCGGCGGCGACCAGCGCCCTCCCGCGTGCCACCTGCGACTTCACGGTCCCGACGCTGCGGTCCAGCCGCTCCGCGATCTCCCCGTACGCCAGACCCTCGACGTCGCGCAGGGTCACCGGCCCGCGGTACCGGTCGGGGAGCCCGGCGAGCACCTCGCGCACGGTCGCGCGTGTCGCGATCATCGAGCTCATCCGCTCGGCGGGACCGACGTCGTCGGCCGGGAGCGGGGACGTCGCACGCTGGCGCCGCAGGTGGTCGACGACCCGGTTCCGCACGATGCGGTGCACCCAGGTCGTCACCTTGGCGGCACCGGAGAAGGAGGCGATGGAGTCGGCGACGGAGATGAGCGCGTCCTGTGTGACGTCGTCGACGGCCGCCTCGTCGAGCAGCGCGCCACGGACGAAGCGCCGCACCACGCCGGAGGCGTCGAGCCGCTCGACGAGCAGCTCGGTGGCCAGCCGGCTGCCGGTGCCGCCCGCGGCGGCCGCTCGGGCCAGGGCGTCGAGCACCTCGGGATCGTCGGCAGGGGCGCCGTCGAGGAGCTGTCGCGCGGCCAGTGCGTCGCCGCGCGACACGGCGTCCCGCAGTCGGTGTGGCGCCGCCCGGTCGTCACCCCTGAGCATGGACCCAGGCTAACGCGGGCCGGCGCGGGCAATGACAGGGCGTCCACGGGGCTACGGCGTGCTCGGGGCGGCCGCGGGTGATGGGCCGTGGCGCTCGCCTAGGCTGAGCCCATGACCGTCGTCTACTACCTCCTCCTCTTCCTCCACTTCGTCGGCTGGGCCATCGTGCTCGGCGGCACCGTGACCAACATCCGTGAGCCGAAGCTCGCGAACGGCGTGCTCCACGGTGCGCTCACCGCGCTCGTCGCGGGGATCCTCATGACCGGCGTCGCCGAGATGGCCGACGGGCTGCCCGAGCTCAACTACGTGAAGATCGGCATCAAGCTCGTCGTGGCCGCCGTCATCACCGCGCTCGTCATCGTGGCCGGCCGCCGCAAGGACGGTCCGAGCAGCGGCCTCATCGGCGCCATCGCGGCGCTGACCACGCTCAACGTCGCCATCGCCGCACTCTGGCGCTGACCCGCCGATGGGAGCCCTGGGTGAGGCGGTCGTCCTCCTCGTCGTCCTCGTCGGGCTCATCGGAGCGGTCGTCCAGGTCGTCCCCGGTGGCGGGTTCCTCGTCGGGGCGGCCGTCGTCGTCTGGGCGGTGGTCACCGGCGGCAGCGTCGGCTGGACCGTCGGCGTCATCGCGGCGGTCGCCGTCATCGCCGCCGAGATCGGCAAGTACCTCCTCGCCGGCCGGTACCTCGGCAAGGGCGGGGTGCCCAAGCGCACCCTCCTCATCGGCGGCGCGGTGGGCGTCGTCGGGTTCTTCGTCGTCCCCGTCATCGGCCTGCCGCTCGGGTTCGTCGTCGGCGTCTACGCTGCCGAGAGCGTGCGCCTGCGCGACCAGGGGGACGCCTGGCGGGCCACCTGGCGGGCGATGAAGGCCGCCGGGCTCGCGATCCTCGTCGAGCTGTCCGGCGCGCTCGTCGCCACCGCCGCCCTGCTCGTCGGCATGTGGCAGACGTGATGACCGGACTGTCGGTGGGAACGCCTACCCTTGAGGGGTCATGACCTCCCTCTTCGACAACCTGCCCGGGCTCCTCAGCGGGGACCGGCCGCCGCTGCCTGCCGCCGTCCCCCCGCGTGACGACGACGCCGGGTCGACGGACGCCGCCCAGCGCCGCGCCGACCTCCTCGAGGGCCTCAACCCGCAGCAGCGTGCCGCCGTCGTCCACGAGGGGGGTCCGCTGCTCATCGTCGCAGGTGCGGGGTCGGGCAAGACCCGCGTCCTCACCCACCGGATCGCGCACCTGCTGGCCACCAAGCGCGCCCGGGCGGGGGAGATCCTCGCGATCACCTTCACCAACAAGGCCGCTGCGGAGATGCGTGAACGGGTCACCGACCTCATCGGGCCGGTCGCCCGGCACATGTGGGTCTCCACCTTCCACTCCGCGTGTGTGCGCATCCTGCGGCGGGAGCACGCCACCCTGGGGCTGCGGTCGAACTTCTCCATCTACGACGCCGCCGACTCCCAGCGGCTCATGGCCCTGGTCATGCGTCAGCTCGACCTCGACCCCAAGCGCTTCCCGCCCAAGGCGTTCTCCCGGCAGGTCTCCGACCTGAAGAACGAGCTCGTCGACCCGGACACCTTCGCCGCTGGCATCAACGAGGGCAACGCCTACGACGCCGCGCTCGCCCAGGCGTACCGCGAGTACGACGCCCGGCTGCGGCAGGCCCACGCACTGGACTTCGACGACCTCATCATGCAGACGGTCAACCTGCTCCAGGCCTTCCCGCACGTGGCCGAGCACTACCGGCGCCGCTTCCGCCACGTCCTCGTCGACGAGTACCAGGACACCAACCACGCCCAGTACGTCCTCGTCCGGGAGCTCGCCGGAGGCTCGGACGACGCGTCGGAGCTGCCGCCCGCCGAGCTCACCGTCGTCGGTGACGCGGACCAGTCGATCTACGCCTTCCGGGGTGCCACGATCCGCAACATTCTGGAGTTCGAGGCGGACTACCCCGAGGCCACGACGATCCTGCTCGAGCAGAACTACCGCTCCACGCAGAACATCCTCAGCGCCGCGAACGCCGTGATCTCCCGCAACCCCAACCGGCGGGCGAAGAACCTGTGGACCAGCAGCGGTGCCGGCCCGCAGGTGGTCGGGTACGTCGCGGACTCCGAGCACCAGGAGGCACGGTTCATCGCCGAGGAGATCGACCGGCTCGGCGACTCCGAGGGCGTGCGGCCCGGCGACGTCGCGGTGTTCTACCGCACCAACGCCCAGTCCCGGGCGCTGGAGGAGGTGCTCGTCCGCGCGGGCATCCCGTACAAGGTGGTCGGCGGCACGCGCTTCTACGAGCGCCGGGAGATCAAGGACGCGCTGGCCTACCTGCGCGCCGTCGCCAACCCCGACGACACCGTCAACCTGCGCCGCATCCTCAACGTGCCCAAGCGGGGCCTGGGGGAGCGCGCCGAGGCGATGCTCGCTGCCCACGCCGAGCGGGAGCGGGTGTCCTTCGGGCAGGCGGTCGAGCACGCAGCGGCTCCCGACGGCACCGCGCCGGAGGTGCTCGGGCTCGCGACACGGGGCCGCACCCAGGTGCGGGTCTTCCACGAGCTCATGACCGGGCTGCGCGACATGCTCGCCGCCGGCGCCACCCCCGCCGAGATCCTCGACGCCGCGCTCGACCGCTCCGGCTACCTCGCCGAGCTCCGGGCGAGTGACGACCCGCAGGACGCCTCCCGGGTGGAGAACCTCGCCGAGCTGCACGCCGTGGCCGCCGAGTTCGCCGAGCTCGACCCCGACGGCGACCTCGGCGACTTCCTCGAGCGCGTCGCCCTCGTCGCCGACTCCGACCAGATCCCCGACGACGACGCCGAGAACCAGGGGCAGGTCACCCTCATGACCGTGCACACCGCCAAGGG